>JANOCZ010000356.1:0-2456 GCA_031412455.1 Hyphomicrobium sp.
ACGCGTCTTCGATCTCCAATTGGTCCAGCACGTCGTCGCTAGCGAAATCCTCGACGCGGATAACGACGTCGCCGGCGAGGCCACGGAACTCGCCGGGCAATTTGTCCCAAGCGTCCTGCGCCATCGCCTCGAAATCGGCAAGGGTCGGAGGCACCGCAGTTCGCCAGCCAGGATGTGTCGATACCATACGTGTGCGTGCCTCGGTAAAAGCGGAACAATCCGACTCGTAACACTCCGCTCGAAGAATTGAAACCGGCGCAGCCTGGTGGCGTCCTGCTTCCCGCTTGGCTCAGACTGTTCGCCAGAGCGTCGCGTTTGTCGCATGGGTGTCTAGAACCGAACCTTCAGCGCGGGCGTTGAGCATGGCTACCTAGCTAATATTGGAGTGGGATATGACGTCTGCTGTAAAGTTCTTTCCCAAGCAAATCGCTAAACTCCAAGATGCGCGGCAACACCCTTTCGAAATGCGCATTGTAACGACTGAAGCTGGCCGGCGCGCATTGTTCGCGCTCCGCTTTCGTGCGTATGAAGAATTCATGACCTCAGCCGACCCGATCGTGAACGCGGAGTATCACGATCAATTCGACGACCTGTCGACCACTATTCAAATCGGTGCCTTTGACGATGGACGCTTGGTTGGTGGGCTTCGCCTGTGTTTCACGCGCCCCGGCGAGTCGTTGGCAACCTTGCCGTGTGCCGACTATTACCCAGCTCTCCAGGCGATTAAGCGTTCTGCGCGCAGCAGTCTGGTGGAGGTGTCCCGTTTTTCAATTGAACCCGACATCTCCAACACCTCGTATCGCACCACGCTTTATGCGTCCCTCGTTCGCGCGAGCTTGATGGCCGCTCAAGCCGCTGAGGTCTCGATGATCTTGGTGGGCACCAGGACGGACTGGGTCCGTTTCTATAAATACATGCTTGGCTTCGAGTTGATTGGCGAACCTGCGCTCTACCCGCCCGGCGATGAAAAAATTGCGTTGCTCGGTGGCTCGCTGGCGCAGGCCCAATTGCGCCAGCGGATGCAAAACAAATTTTTCCGCATCAGCGCGGAAGAGGTCGAGAGCATGCGCCGCGCGCTGCTGCCGATGCTGGAGCAAGTCGAAGCCGCTTAACGGTTCGCTAAGCACTAAATATTCCTACACTCCGTAGTCAGCGCTTTTTAATGCAATGTCCTTACACTTAGTTCATGGCGCTCGAAAACCTGCAGCACCGTCCTGATCTGAGAAACAAGCTGACCGGCGAGCTCGCGGCTGCTGAGCGCGTTCTGTTTTCGGCCCAACCCAATTGGCGGACCGATTTGCGTACACTGTTCTTCATCTTGCTGGTCGGCACGTTTTTCACGGCCATCGCCCTGATGTTTTTCACGATGAGCGCGGCTAGTCTGCTCGGCATCTCTCCGATGTTAAATAACGGCAAACCTGCGGGCTTAGGACTTCAACTGTTTTTCTTACTAGTCTCGGTGGTCTTCGTTGGCTCCGGATTGGGGTTGATGTCGTTGCCATTCCTAACGGTTCGCAAAGCGCGCAACACGGCGCACGCCGTCACCAATGTGCGGCTGATCAATGTCTATGTCGGCCGGGATGCGGGAGTGGAAAGTTATAAGCTGGAGAAAATCAATTTCATCAAGCGCAGCGACCACCGCGACGGCACCGGGTCTTTATCGATCGGCTATGGCGTTGAGAAAGACTCGGACGGCGATACGCGCCCACTGACTGTTGACTGGTCCGGCATTCCTGATGCCGAGCAAGCCGAGCGCATCATCCTCGAGCGAGCGATGTGGTTTCGCAAGGGCTTCATCTAACGCCGCGCGCTGCTGCCCATACTCGAGCAAGTCGAAGCCGCGTGAGCAGTCAACTCAAACGGTCCGACTATCTCCGCTCACTCGCAAGAGTCCGCGAACGCTTAGATCTTCATCGATCTGCGGCCAATGGATACCGTAGCCAGCGGCGCTGCTTTCCCATTCTTCGCGCTGCGCCGGTGAGGCCGCCTTGAGCCTCGGGAACCACTCAAGAGGTGCTGAAATTTCGCGGCCGTCTTTGAGCACGACCGCTAGGCGATCTGGAGTTATCCGGACATCAGCCACGCGGCTATCGGTCATGTCGGGGAAAATGTTCATTCCAAGCTCTAATAAACTCTGCTTCGCATTCCGATAGCTTATCACGTAAATCTCTGATCTCGCGATCCGCGTACCCGTCATTCGAAGCTAATTTTATTGGTCCTAGCCAGAATTTGCAGGATCGGCCTGCCTTATCAATGTGAACATGAGGCGGCTCTTGCCCCTCATTGCTAAAAAAGTAGAAGCGATAGCCATTCCACCTGAGGAGGGTCGGCATCGCTCAAACCTACCCCCACGCCCTCACATCCACAAAATGCCCTTCCAGCGCCGCTGCGGCCGCCATGATCGGCGACACCAGATGCGTGCGGCCCTTGTAGCCCTGACGGCCCTCGAAGTTGCG
>JANOCZ010000357.1:0-3760 GCA_031412455.1 Hyphomicrobium sp.
CCCTATTTGGAGGCTTTGACTCGCGCGTCGCATGATCCCATGCGGGATATCGCCGACATCGCACCCATGACGCGGGTCTGGCGGCTAGCGAAAGCTCATTACCGGGGGCGGGTTTGACCGCTCGACCGCGATCGCAGAGCATCTACCAGACGACGCGTTCGGCGCGATGGCTTGATGAATTAGTGGGACTATAAACTTTGATGCGCGGATTTCGTTTTCTCCTGATCCTTGCCGCCCTGGCGTTCAGCGGCGCGGTCCACCCGGCGGCGGCGGCGGCAATCGTCTGGCGGGTCGAAAATCCGTTCCGGTTTTTCACTGACCCCTCCGACAGTGAAATTCATCGCGCGACCTACCGCTCGCTTGGGCCGCAGGAGAAGTTGTCGCCGGTGCTGTCGGCCGAGCAAGCGCTGCAGAGCCGCCACGAAGATGGGTGGGCGGCGACGATGTTCCGGAAGACGTGCTGGAACTGGACGACAAACCGGTTTTCGTGTCCGGCCTATGATGACTACATGAACCCGACCAGCCATACGGTCATCGCCGATGTCAGCGGGATCGACGAGGCGGCGAACTTGACGTGCACGTGGCTCACTGCACCGAAAGGGGGAGGAGACGTTCGCGGCAAGGCGGTCACGCAGCCGTGCAACGACAGTTTCGTGATCGACGTGCCCTATCCCGGCAGTACGGCGCTCAGCGTCGAAATCGGCGGCCGCGACGTCGCGCAAACCGAGGTCAAAGTTCGCGACCTTCTCGTCGTTGGCATGGGCGACAGTTTCGCGTCGGGTGAGGGCAATCCCGACATCGCCGTGCGCTTCTCGCGAGATCGCGCAGCTGATTACGCGAGCCCTGGATCGGTCGGCGATCTTTCCGGCTATCCGGCCCGCATCGGCGACTGGAAAATTGTCGGCGACAAGACCTTCATCGGCGAGAATGCGCGCTGGCTCGATCAGGCGTGTCACAGGTCACTCTACTCGCAGCAATTGCGCGTGGCACTGCAACTTGGTGTCGAAGATCCGCACCGGTCCGTGACGTACGTCGGGCTGGCCTGCTCGGGTGGTGAAGTCGTCGATGGATTGTTCCTTCGCTACAAGGGCAACGAGTGGGTGCCCAATCCGCCGCTGCTGTCGCAAATTTCAGCGGCCGCCGAAGCGCAATGCGGAAAGCGCAATTCCGAAGCGCACGATTTGCCCGAGGCGTATCATATCAACGGAAAAATTCCTGAATTGAAGGGCGGGCTGGTCCTGCGGAAATGCGCGAAGGATTACGCGCGCAAAATCGATCTCGTGCTGCTTTCTGTCGGCGGCAATGACATCGGGTTTTCGAGGCTGCTCGCCAACGCCGTTTTATCCGATCAGTCGACGCTGAAAAAACTCGGCGGGTGGATCGGCGAAGTGCATGGGCAGGCGCAGGCTTCGGCGCAGTTGACGCGGCTCGACGCGCGGTACAAATCGCTCAATCGCGCCATTCACAACCTGCTCTATATTCCGTGGGACGAGAGTGACCGCATCATTCTCACCGGCTATCCGGGATTGGCGCTGGCTGGCGATGGCAGCGAGACGTGCAAGGACGGGCGAGCGGGCATGGAAGTCGTGTCCGATTTCCGGATCAGCGAACAGAAATTTCGCGAAGGCGCGTGGGTTGCCGACAAGTTGCACCGGGCGATGCGCGAGAGCTCCGAGGCTTACGGCTGGACGTTCGTTGAAACGCATCGCCGGCAATTCATCAATCGCGGCATCTGTTCGGGATCGACCCAGGACGGAGCCAGTTCCGCTGACGAATTGCGGATGCCGCGAAAAATCAACGGCGTGTGGCAGCCTTTCAATCCGGCCGACTTTCAGCCCTATGCGAGCCGGCAACGGTGGTTCCGAACGCCCAACGATGCGTTCATGACCGGAAATTTTCATGTGGCCGCGTCGCTGTTGCAGAAGGTCATGAAGTTCGACACGTTCGCGTGGTTTCAGTTGCTGTTGGCGTCGACGTACTCAGGTGCCTTCCACCCGACTGCCGAAGGTCACGCAGCGATCGCGGATGCGGTTGCCGACAAGGCGCGTGCGGTACTGCAAAAGCACGGCCAGGGGTCCGAGGCGCAGGCTGAAGTCACCGAGCCGGCGGCGGCACCGGCCGTCGATGAGCCGACAGCACATTTGCCGGAGTTGCCTGCGGATTTGGCAATCGGTGGAGCCGCGAACGATCCAGTCGCGGATCCCAGTGGTGCGGCCGCGAATGCGCCACCCGGCGCACCCGTTAGTCCGCCTGCGGCTGTGCAAGATTCATCGGTGCCGCCGATGACGCCCGAAAGCTCCGCGCTACCGCCCGTGTTGCCGTCGCCAGAGAACGAACCGATCGATGCGCCGGGGACGGGAACGTCAGTTGGGTCCGATAGCGGCAGCACGTATAGCGCGCCATCGCAGAACTGATGCTACTCAGCCGCTGCATGTACGGCGCCGCCGTTCAGCCAAGCCTCGAGGTCGGCTAACGCGCGGCGCGACTGAGCCTGCTTTTTCGCCCGGCCCCGCTCAGGCCCCTTGAGTTTTTTCCCATCGGCTCCGGTTGTCGGAGCAGTGGCCAGATCGGGGATCAGGCCGTAGTTTATGTTCATTGGCTGGAACGAGCGCGCCGACGATCGCGCGCCGTCATCGGCCAACACATGGCCGCCGGTGATGTGCGCCAGCAGTGCGCCGAGCGCCGTTGTTTGTGGTGGCGCGACTGTTGGCCGGCCAAGTGCATCGGCGGCGGCGAAGCGGCCGGCGAGCAACCCGATCGCGGCGCTTTCAACGTAGCCTTCGACGCCGGTGATCTGGCCCGCAAATCGCAAACGCGGCAGCGCTTTCAGCCGCAACCGGTCATCGAGCAATTTCGGCGAGTTCAGATACGTGTTGCGATGCAGGCCGCCCAAGCGGGCGAACTCGGCGTTCTCGAGCCCCGGGATCATCCGGAAAATGCGGACCTGCTCGGCGTGCTTCAGTTTGGTCTGGAAGCCAACCATGTTCCACAGCGTGCCAAGCGCATTGTCCTGGCGCAGCTGGACGACGGCATAGGGCCAGCGGCCGGTGCGCGGGTCATCGAGGCCGACGGGTTTCATCGGCCCATAGCGCAGCGTCTCGCGGCCGCGCTCGGCCATCACTTCGACCGGCAGGCAGCCGTCGAAGTACGGCGTCGAGGCTTCCCATTCCTTGAAAACGGTTTTGTCGCCAGCCAGCAGTTGATCGACGAAGGCGTTGTACTGCTCCTTGTTCATCGGGCAGTTGAGATAATCCGCTCCGGTGCCGGCTGGGCCGACTTTGTCATAGCGCGATTGAAACCAGGCGATCGACGTGTCGACGCTGTCGCGATGGACGACGGGCGCAATCGCATCGAAAAACGCCAGTTCTCCTTCGCCGGTCAGTTGGCCGATTGCGGCGCTCAGCGACGGCGAGGTTAGCGGCCCCGTGGCGACGATCACGCTATGCCATGCGTCCGGCGGGAGGCCTTCGACCTCGCTGCGATCGATCGTGACGAGCGGATTGGCTTCGAGACGGCGCGTGACCTCGGCTGAAAACGCGTCGCGATCGACGGCGAGGGCGCCACCAGCTGGCAATTTGTGGATGTCGCCTGCGGCCAAGATCAGCGAGTTGGCGCGGCGCATCTCCTCGTGCAGCAGGCCGACGGCGTTGTTTTCCCAGTCGTCCGAGCGAAAAGAATTCGAGCAAACGAGTTCGGCAAAACCGGGCGTGCGATGGGCGTCGGTCATGCGAACCGGGCGCATTTCGTGGAGCACGACGGG
>JANOCZ010000358.1:0-2710 GCA_031412455.1 Hyphomicrobium sp.
GCTTTGGAGCCGCGCCCGGCTTGATGATGCGCCGCGGCACCCTGATCGGCTCGAAGGTCGAGCGCCTTTTGCCGACCTTCGTTGACTGCGGCCGTCACGATCTCGTGATCATACGCATTCTGGGCCGCTATTTGAAAGCCACCCTTGGCGATCTCGCGCCGAAGCCTATGCCATTGTTTGTCCAAAAGATTGCGGGCGACATGGCAGCCATCGGGCGAGGCGAAATTTTACTCCCCGCACCCTGAACGGCGGCGAATTGCGAAAACCGGCAGTAAGTTATCCCCGTACTGACTGAGCGTCATAAACTGCGTCAGAAGTTGGCGCCGAGGTACCGGCGTGAAACAAAATGCGCCGGAATGGCGTAGCTCAAAATGTACGGTTAGATCAGGGATAACTCGCTCGATGCTCGCAATCATCCTTTCGGCCTGCATGGCCGCCGACCCCAATGTCTGCAAGGATTACAAAATCCCCCTGTCGGTCGATGTCGATCCGACGGAGTGCGCGATGGCAGCCCCTCCCCATTTCGCCAAATGGACGGAAGAACATCCGGGCTGGCAGGTGAAGAAGTGGCGCTGCACCGACGTCAACGACAGCGACATCTGAGATCGAGTTGTGGAGGCGCAGCCCAGCTGCGCCTTCTTTTAATCCTTCGCGCGCTCGACGTACGAGCCGTCCTCGGTCATGACGACCACTCGCGTGCCGGTGCCGATGTGCGGCGGGACCATCACGCGCGCCCCGTTCGAAAGCTTCGCGGGTTTGAACGACGACGATGCCGTCTGACCTTTGACCACTGGATCAGCTTCGACGATCTCGAACGTCACGCGTTGCGGCAGCGCGACGGCAATGGGGTTGGTCTCAAACAGCGAAACCTTGCAGGTCATGCCCTCTTTCAGCCAAATGCCGCTATCGCCCAGCACATCCTTGGAAACCGAAATCTGATCGAACGTCTCGGGCTGCATGAAATTGTAGCCCATGTCGTCTTCGTACAGAAAATTGTAGTCCTGCTCATCGAGGTACGCGCGCTCGACTTGGTCAGTCGTGCGATAGCGCTCGGTCAGCTTGACGCCGTCGGAGATGCGGCGCAGCTCTAAATGCGTGACCGGAGTACCCTTACCTGGATGAATATTCTCAGCGGTCATGACGACGGCGAGTTTGCCATTGACGTCGAGCACGTTGCCTTTGCGCACCGAGCTTGCAATAATCTTGACCACCGGCCGTCTCCGTTCATGTTGAAATAGCCGTCAGGGCCGGACGCGGCCCAGAAGCGGCTTGAAAAGCGGGATTTCTGTCGCGCTTCATAGCCGCTTCGGGTGAAGAGTCCAAGTGCGGCCTGCAATCCCGGTATTTCTCTCAAAAAACCCCGGCCTATCGAGGCCAGCTTACGATGGTGGTCGACCGATGTCTGAGCCGACCCCTTGGTGGTCGCAAACGCGCCACGCCGACCGGCGCCCGATGCTGTTGGCGCGCGGCCGGATTAAAACGGCGATCCGCTCGTGGTTCGAAGCCCAAGGCTTCACCGAGGTCGAAACCGGTGCCCTGCAAGTTTCGCCCGGCAACGAAACGCACCTGCACGCTTTCGAGACCGACCTCATTGGCACGGACCTCGACCGCCGCAAACTCTATCTGCACACCTCCCCCGAATTCGCGATGAAAAAATTGCTGGCGGCGGGCGAGACGAAAATCTTCACGTTCGCGCCCGTCTACCGCAACCGCGAACGCGGCCCCCTTCACGCACCCGAATTCACAATGCTCGAGTGGTACCGCGCCGACGCCCCCTATGAGACGCTCTGGGACGATTGCGCAGCCATTCTAAAAACCGCCGCCGACGCGACCGGCAATGCATCATGGACCTATCGCGGGCGAACCTGCGCAGCCGCCAAACGCTATGACTGGCTGACCCTCGATCAGGCCTTCCATGAGTTTGCCGAAATCGAGCTGCACGAAACCTACGACGCCCGCAGCACAAATCGCGATGCCCTCGCGGAACGCACCCGCGCCCGTGATATTCAGGTCGGCGACACCGACTCGTGGTCCGACATTTTCAGTCGCGTCCTGACGGAAAAAATCGAACCTAACCTCGGCCGCAACCGGCCTGAGATCCTCTGCGAATATCCAGTCCACGAAGCAGCACTTGCCCGCCCCAACCCGCTCGCGCCCCAGGTCGCCGAGCGCTTCGAGCTTTATGTCTGCGGCGTCGAACTCGCCAACGGCTTTGGCGAACTGTCAGACGCGACCGAGCAGCGCCGCCGCTTTGATAAATGGATGGACGACAAGGCGGCCATCTACGGCGAGCGCTATCCGCTCGATGAAGAATTTTTGCGCGCCCTTGAACACATGCCCGCATCGAGCGGCTGTGCCCTGGGGTTCGATCGGCTGGTGATGCTGGCAACTGGCGCCGAGCGCATCGACCAGGTCATCTGGACACCGCTGAGCGAAACCGCCAAGTAACAATAGAAGACGAAGAATGAGCGAGGAGCCAGACGGTGTCCCCCACGGCGACGGACGAAAAATACTCCGGCGGCTGCCAGTGCGGCGCGGTGAGATTCCACGTCGACGGTCAGCTTGGCGGCGCGTCCGTTTGCCATTGCCGGATGTGCCAGAAGGCGTTCGGCGCATTCTACGCGCCGCTCGTATCGATCGGCGAAGCAAAACTCATTTGGACACGTGGCGCGCTGAAATATTTTCAATCCTCAAATGTCGTAAAGCGCGG
>JANOCZ010000359.1:0-25592 GCA_031412455.1 Hyphomicrobium sp.
GCCTTTGCCTGTGGTCTTTCATGCGGAGGAAGATCGCGCCGGGTGGGCCAAGCGCCCAACGTGTACCGCGCCGGTTTGCATACCCCGCGGCGGCGTTGATAACGTAAATTGTTTCATGACGTTAGAATTGGTTGCGGGGGCAGGATTTGAACCTACGACCTTCAGGTTATGAGCCTGACGAGCTACCGGGCTGCTCCACCCCGCGTCACCAAAAGCCGGGGAGCGTAAAGCCCGCGCCGGAAATAAAAGCCGCCCGTTTCCGAGCGGCTTCGATACCGCTGCTATAGCACAATTATCGCGCTTGGGAAGGCGTCAAGACGGAAGGAATGCCGCTCGGCTATTGTGCCTCAGGGTGACTGCGCGCAGGACCGCGATCCACGTTGCGCCACCAACGTAGAGCGGGAATCCGCCGTCGGCGCGAGAGTATGGACCGCGCGGCGACGCACACGATCTTGCCACAACGCCGCCGAGCTTTTTACTCGGCTGCGCGTGGCAATCAGAGCTGAGGCGCGTTAGAACCAAGCCATGACATCCAGCCGCCCGCCGCGTGACCGCACGTCCACCCCTCGACCTAATCCCGCGCGCGCGCCTCAATCGAAGGCCGGGCCGCACGCGACCCCGACACTAACGGAAGGCTTCGTGCTCCTCGACAACAGTACGTCGCGCGCAGCGACTTCACTGCTGTTCGAACATCCCGTTCGCATCGTTCGCGCCGATGCGCCCGAGGAGGTGCAAGGCGCGTTGGCCAGCTTGAGTGATGCGATCTCCGACGGGCTCTACGCGGCAGGCTTCTTTTCCTATGAGCTTGGATATGTGCTCGAGCCGAAACTCGCGCCGCTGCTGCCGCAAAAGCGTCTCGTCCCACTGCTGTGGTTCGGCCTGTACGAGACGCCGCGCCACATGTCGGGCGCCGAGGTGCAGGACTGGCTGACCGCCGAAGCCATCGGCAATCCGACGCTCGGCGCGCTGGCTCACACTTGGGACGCAACCTCGTATCTCGAGCGCTTCGAGGAAGTGCAAAACAAGATCAGGTCGGGCGATATTTATCAGCTGAACTTGACGTTCAAGGCGCGCTTCAACCTGCAGGGCTCGCCCTTGGCGCTCTATCGCGACCTGCGCTTGAAACAGCGCGTGGCCTATGGCGGCCTGGTCGATACAGGCGACGTGACGATTCTGTCGTCGTCGCCTGAATTATTTATCGAACAGGATGGGCGAACGATTGCGACCCGTCCGATGAAGGGCACAGCTCCGCGCGCGGGCACGGAAGCCGGCGACGATGAGGTGCGCCGCGCGCTTGCCGCCGACATCAAGAGCCGCGCCGAAAACTTGATGATCGTCGATTTGATGCGCAATGACTTGGGACGCATCGCCGATCTGGGCTCGGTCAGTGTCACCGACCTGTTCACGGTCGAGACGTTCAAGACGTTGCACCAAATGACGTCGGGCGTGCGCGCGGTCCTGAAGAAGGAAATTGGTCTCGACGATCTTCTGCGCGCGATATTCCCGCCAGGCTCCGTCACGGGAGCACCAAAAATCCGCGCGATGGAATTGATCCGCGCGCTCGAAACCGAAGCCCGCGGCGTCTATTGCGGAGCCATCGGCTACTTCGCGCCGAACGCGGAAGCCCTGTTCAATGTCGCCATTCGCACGGCCGTCGTCGATCGCAGTGGCGCGGGCCACATGGGCATCGGCTCAGGCGTCGTCGCCGATTCCGGCGGCGCCAAGGAATATGCTGAGTGCCTATTGAAAATGAAATTCCTGACCGACCCGGTACGGCGCTTCGAGTTGATCGAGACGATGCTGTACGACGGCGAAAAGGGCATTTGGCTGCGCGAAGGTCACATCCAGCGGCTGCAAAATTCGGCCGCCTATTTTGCATTCGTGTTCGATTTGGAGCGGGTTCAATCGTCGATCGACGATGCCGTCAAGGACGCAAAGTCGGCGCGCCTTCGCGTGCGGCTGTTGCTCGACGAGGACGGCAACGTATCGGTGGCGACGACACCGCAAGCCGCCGCGCCGGTGGACTCCGTGATGCGCTACGTGATCTCGGATCAGCGCCTGAACAGCACCGACCTGTTCCTCTATCACAAGACCACGCGGCGCGATCTTTACGACCGCGAGTGGGCTCATTATTCGCAAACCCTAGGCGCCGACGAAGTAATTTATCTAAACGAACGCGGTGAGTTGGCCGAAGGTAGCCGCACGTCGATCTTCATTCGCCGGGGCGATAAACTGCTAACGCCAGCGTCGTCGGCCGGAGTTCTTCCGGGCGTATTGCGCCAGCACCTCTTGGCGAATGGGGAAGCCATCGAGTCGACCTTAACGATCGATGATCTAAACCGCGCTGATGAAGTTTGGCTGGGCAACTCGGTCCGCGGGTTGGTCGTAGCAAAGCCGCTGGTGCCTCGGCTGTCGGCAACTGCGCTCTAAGTTGGCGGTGATCAAGTGGCGGTTGCGCGGCGATGCTTAGACCTGGTCGCTGACCGGGCTAGCGCTGAAGCGTCTTCGCGCTGCCTTTGGGATCGAGATGATCGCCGGCACCACCGTGGTCTTCGTTGACAGGCCCCTCAACGAGCACGCTCGCTTCCGGACCAAACACGATCTCCGAGCGCTCGACGGCTGCGATCACCGCAAGATACGCCGCGCACGTCAAGATCAGAGCTGCAAAAATGCCGCCCGTGCTCAATCGCAATCGTCGTACGTAGGCTGGATGCGCTCTGTCCATCATGCCCTTCAGGTAATGCCAGCGGCGGAAAAGATTCCAGTACTACTCCTGCCGCGCGACACCATCGCACAGGTCAAATTTGCTGCGCTGCAAGGCCAACCGTCATCTCGTTTCGCCCGCGTTTCAAAGGCCCGGAACCATGCAGCCGAGCATAAGGATCGCATACGAGATCAGCAGTGCCCAAAGTTCGTTGCCCTTGAGGCCCGGGATCTCAGCGTTGAAGAACCACGACATCAAAACGACGACGGCAAGGACGACCGAAACCATAAAAGTGACGATGCTTGGCGATTTGAGTCCCACGTTACGTTCTCCCTCGTCCCTACCCATAAATCGTGCGCGCATTTCTGTGCCTCCACGGATGAACCCCAATCTGAGTCGGTCTTATAGCAGCCTGCCGCACGATAAGGGCAAGCTCGTGGGTGAAGACATGTGGACATTCTCAAGACAGTGTTGCCGATGCGCGCACGTGGACCGTGTTCAAGCGCGCAATCCTACGCATAGCCTCAGCGCGAGCGTTGCCGGCAGATCAACCGGTGCCTTCCGACCGCGCCGCCGGTCGCCGCCGGAAAAGCCGGCTCAGCCAGAATGCGAACAGAAGCAGCAGGCCAGCACTAAGAGCAATTCCCGCCGGATGCTTTTCCCATAGGAGCATCGGGTGGACGCGTCCTTCCCACGCGAGAATTGCGTCTTCGGCAACCGCCTGCGGCGAGAAACCCGTCGTGGTCTTGAGCATCATGTCGGCTGCCGCGGCCTGATCCGCACTGGCGATGATCGCATCGCGCACCCGCAGCGATGCGAGGACCTGCATTTTGCTCGGATTGACAGCAACGGCCCGCAGCACGCGTTCGCGCGGTCCCGGCTGCAAGCCGTTCAGATAACTTGCAAGCGTCGCCAATTCGGCTTGCGATAGATTTTTGGACAACGACCGCAGGTCGCCGGTGTCGAGACCTAACAGCGCTTCCCGCGCTTCGCGGCTGACCCCAGCCAGTCGAGCGATTGCGCCGCGATCATCGAGAGCGAGAACGCGCTCGAGCGACGCCCGGCTGAAATCCGCAGGATTGGCCACGCGATAAATTTCGTGATCGACGACGCTGGGAAGTTTGTCGCCGGCAAGCGCCGTCCACGCCAAAGCCCGGGCGACGGATTTCGTTTCGCGGGCGATGTCCATGCCAAGCACGGGCATGACGTTGACGGCCTGGTTGAGGGAGCCGTCGCTGAGACGCGTCACGACGCTGGTCTCCCCTTCGCCAGCGACCAACAGACCAACGACTTCATCGAGGCGCGGCAGCGTCGCGGGCGGCACGCTGTCGAGAAAGCTGCGGAAGCCGGCGTCGCTCTCGGCGATTTTCAAGACCAGCGCATGGGCGCGCTTGAACGTTTGCCAGACGTCGACGACGTGTTGGGCAGAGGCCGCACCGATCTCCGCGACGTGGTCGTTGATCTGCGTGGCGATCGTCGTTGCGATCTCTTCCTGAACCTTGTCTTTGGTGGCCTGGGCTTTCATTTCGCTGGCGATGATCGGCAACACACCGTGCCGGAAGTCCCAGATGTCCTTGGCGATCAGCACGAGCCCGACGCCGCCCGCCGCGACCGACACGAGCCGCGAGAGCACGCTACCGACCAGACGTTGACCAACGCGCGTGGCAAGATTTGCGAGTTGCCGCCGGACCACGAGGATCGTTGCCCCCGCGATGCCGCCGCCTGATTGTTTGAGCACCGCGCCAGCCGAGACTTCGCCAGTCCCTTTGGCGGGATCAACGGCCAAATCGCGGCCAGCATCGCCGGCAACTGCAGCGGCGACGGCGCTACCGTAGCGCGGTCCAACGAACGCCTTGAGGCACGCCAACACGGGCTCCGCCGCATCGCTTGAAGCAAGTTCGATACTTCGTCCGACGTCTTTGGCAACGCCGACCGCCAAGTCCTCCATCGCCACCTTGACGGCATCGGACCGATAAACGCGCTCGGCGACGGCGGTCGCGAGTTTCTGCGACGCTTCGCTATTGGCGAGCGATTGTAACCGCTCGGTCCAGCTTGTTTCGCTCTTGACCTCATCGATCGCGTAATCGACGCGCTTATCGATGATGTCATCGAGGCCGCCGCGGCGCCATTGGTCGCCAACAACCGCACGATAGTCGACCGCCTTGACGCCGGTCTTGAGGGCTTCGGTCGAAATCGTAGCCAACGCCGCTTTGAAAGCGTCCTCGTCGCGCGCCTGGCAGGCCTCATAATCCGCGCGCGACAATTCGGCAGCCACCGCCGGCGCGACGTGACCAGCCGCTATCGCGATCGAGGTGATCGCTGAAATGAAATGCCGCAGTGGCGCGGACATAGCCGACCGTCGCAATCCGGTCCTTGACGCCATCCCCAATGCACTGTCCTCGAATTTCGCCGCGGCGCTGCGGCAGCGATGGTTTGCACCAAATATATAGCGGCCACGCAAGCCGATAACAGCGCCAATCACGCCATCAATCCTCACAACGAGTTGCGTCATTGAAGTGGCGACGCAACTGGAGCGTCGGTTCGCGCGTACTAGACCAGGACGGACATCATCGCGGCCGGCACAATTCGGCCGCAATGCAGCAATTCCAAACTCGTTCAAACACGGGAGTTTTTTCGAATATTTGTGCACTGCGACATAAGGCTTGCGTTTACCCTGTTCGTATTACGCAGAGCGAAAACAATTGGTCATTTCAGCAGCTTCTAATACATTTCTAAGAGAGGTCTGAAGTTCAAGGGTGCGTCTTCCAATGTGATTCTGCGGCAGCGCGACAAAGTTGCGTTGGCATTATTAATCCCGGCGTCGTAAGTCTGTTTGCGTCAAATAAGAGAGAGTTGTTGCTAGCTTATGAATTCATTGCATAATTTCCAGGCGCCGCGGGGCAGCTTGTACATCCCTGGCGGCCCATCGGGCGTCCTTTTGGTGCATTCGCTAGGCGGCTCTCCGCTCGAAATGAAGTTCGTTGCGCAGACGTTGGCTCGTCAGGGTCATACCGTCTATTGCCCGGTCATTCCGGGAATGACGTTTGGAACCGACGTGTCAGGCATGTCGACGTGGCGCGATTGGTACGATTGTGCCGACGTCGCATTCGAAGAAATGCAGAAGATGTGTGCCACTGTCATCGTCGGCGGTGCCTCGGCGGGTGCGGTTCTCGCGCTGCGCTTGGCAGCGTTCCGCAATGCTCAGACGGCCGCCGTTTTGTTGTTTGCGCCGACGCTCGCGGTCAATGGCTGGGCCATCCCGCGCGCAATCAAACTGTTCCACCTCGTGTCCGACAAGTGGACAGCGCGGCTGTTCAAATTCCGTCTCCCCGCGCCGCATGGCATTAAGGATGAGCGCGTTCGTAATTTCGCTCTTGACGCAATGAAAGGCGACGGCGCTTCTCCAGCCGACGTGACGTCGCGTTGCGGTGGAACCGTCTACGAATTCTTCCGGCTCGTTCGCAACGTTGTGCCTATGCTGTCGAAGATTACCCAGCACACGCTGATCTTTCATCCGCGCCAGGATGATCAGAGCAGCTTGACGAACACCATGACCCTGCAGCGGAAACTCTCCGGCATGGTAGAAGTGTGCGTCCTCGACGACAGCTATCATTTGGTGACGCTCGATCGCCAGCGGGGCTACGTTGCAGAACGCGCCGTCGAGTTTACGGATCGTGTGTTTGCGCGCGCGCGCCCCGCAGAAAAACCTGTCGAAGTTCGCAGCGCGCCAGCGAAACACGCGAAAGCCGATTGAGCTGAGCGCGATCGAGCCGTCCGCGCCAGCGGGCGTTTGACGGTTCAGTAATTATCGTAGTTTTGGACCGGCGCTTGAGTTTTCTTAAGCGCCGGTTTTGCGTTTGCGGCCCCAAGCGTCGAAGCGGCAGATGGGTTGGCAGCCGGCGCCTCGCCCGCGGTCGAACTGCCCTTAGAGTTCCACGGCAGCGTTTCAACCGTAGCCGCCGCTTTCTTGGGCTTAGCAGCGGCCGGGCGATCCTTTGTTGCCGCGTCCGCCGCAGTTGCTGTCGGAGCCTTCTGTTTTTTTGCTTCGGGAAGCGCCTGCTTCTTTTCGCAACTCGGCAATTCGACCTTGGCGCGCGTCCAAGTAAATTTCTTGCCGAGGAAACGCACGCCCTTGTAACCAGTCACTGTCAGTTGATCTTGACCAACGAGTTCAATCGCCACGCTGAACGATGCACCCTGCTTTGGATCATAAACCCAGCCACCGTCAAAACCGCCTTCGGGCATCGGCGCGAGCTGACCGAGGATCGGCAGTCCACAGATGGTGCGCGTCCGCTGGCTCTCGTCGGGATTGCGTTTGTCGGTCAATACTTCGCCTTGCTCATTCACCTGCTCTTTGAGCCACACGATCCGGCCGCAAAGTTTGTCACCGCCGCACGGCTCGATGCGAACTGCACCCTTGCCGGTGTCGTCGAACCACACGCCAGCTTCTTTAGGCGGAGCCGCGGCGCTCGCCTCGTAAGTGGATGCGAGGGCGAAGACGGAGCTGGCGATGGCCATCACTGTCGCGCGCACGCCAAACTTTGTGAAGGTTGAATTTATCATGACAATACATCGCATGTGACTGTTGGACTATTCGCGGTTTATGCCTCGAAAGCGGCGAAACATTGGAGTCTTTTGCACGACTGGTTAAGCGTGAGTATAGGTGATGCATGCGCGTGGGAAAGCCCGGGCGTCGCTTTGGCGCGGCGAAAGCTGCCGCAGTGGTCAGCCTTAATCGTGGGGTATATAAGTCAGCGAGCATCTGAGGATTAACTATCCATTGCCGATGATCATCGCGAGCTCCATGTCTCGGCGCATAAGATGTCGGCGCATAACATGGCTCGACGCATAAGATGGCCGGCCCGATGAATAGACCGGCCGATCGATTGAAACGCTGTTTAACGTCATAACGAGTTGGCTTACGAGAAATGATACTCACGCTCGCCTTGAGAAATCTGCTGCACGATCGCATCCGCTTAGCGGTCACGCTGATCGGCATTTTGTTTTCGATCGTTTTGGTCGCCGTTCAGCTCGGCATGTACATCGGCTCGAGCAAAATGATAACGGCCAATATCGACCGCGCCGACGCCGATCTCTGGGTAACGCCCTTTGGTGCCAAGAGCTTTGAGGATGGCGGCGTTCTGTTGTCGGAGCGCGAACGCCACCAAGCTTTGGCAACGCCCGGCGTCCAGTCCGTTGTCCCCCTCGTCGTCTCGTTCGCCGAATGGCGAAAACCCGAAGGTGGCTCCTCGCGCGTTGTCGTGATCGGCTCTGACTTTGAGGACAACGGCTTGGTGCCCTGGTCGCTGTCTCAGGGCACGCTCGAGGATATCAAAGCGCCGGACGCCATCGCCGTAGATCAAAGTTATCTGAGCGAACTCGGCATCAACGGCATCGGCGACACGGCGCAAGTCGCGACCGGCCGGGTCAAGGTCCGCGCCTTGACGGAGGGGGTTCGATCTTTCACGCAATCGCCTTACGCCTACACGACCCTCAATCGCGCCCGCCAGCTGCTGGGCACAGGAAGCGATAGCGTCACGTACCTTCTGGTCAAGCTCGCCCCTGGCGCCAACGTCGAAACAGTTCGCGCTAACCTCGCCTCGCGGCTCAATTCAGCGGATGTTTTGACGACCGAAGAATTCCGCGAGCGCAGCTTGGTTCAGTGGCTGTTTAAAACCGGCGCTGGCTTGGCTTTGATTGGTGGCGCGCTTCTTGGCAGTCTCGTCGGCACCGTGATCGTCGCCCAGACGCTGTATTCGAGCACGAAGGATCACATTCACGAATTTGCGACCCTAAGGGCGTTGGGTTCTTCAAAAGGCTACATACATAAAGTCATCCTGGCGCAAGCCGGATTGAGCGCCGTCATCGGCTACGCTTTGGGCATGATTATCGCATTGCTCGTGCTTTACTTGAGCCGTAATTCGGCCCTGCCTCTAGTTATGACACCGGGACTGGCGTTCTGGCTCTTCGCGTTGACGGTCGGGATGTGCGCAATTTCGGCGCTCTCAGCGATTGTCAAAGTCACGAAAATCGATCCTGCAACGGTGTTTTCAAGATGACCAAGACCCCTGTTCTGCAATGTGAAAATGTCGTGAAGGAGCTGGGCCAGGGAGCCGGGCGTGTTATCGCGGTGAACGGCGTGAGCCTCGAACTTGTGCCAGGTGAACTGACGTTGCTGATGGGGCCGTCTGGCTCCGGCAAGACGACGCTGCTATCGATCCTCGGTGGGATCATGACGCCGACGTCCGGCACGCTAAAAATCGCCGGCCAGTCGATCACCGGACTGTCGGCCGAAGAGCTGGCCAAAATCCGTCGCGATCACATTGGCTTTATCTTCCAGTCGTACAATTTGTTTCCGACCTTGAGCGCGATTGAGAACGTCCGCATCGCCCTCGATGTGCGCGGCATCACCGGCTATGCCGCAACAAGCCGCGCCGAAGACGTGCTTCGCGATGTGGGTCTTGGCCATCGTTTGACGAATTATCCAGGCAACCTGTCGGGCGGCGAACAGCAGCGCGTCGCCGTTGCTCGCGCCATTGCCTCGTCGCCCTCGATCGTCCTTGCCGACGAACCGACCGCGGCCCTCGATGGCGAAAACGGCAAGGCCGTGATGGAGCTTCTCTCGCGCGTGGCGCGGGAGCAGAACCGGAGCGTGTTGGCCGTCACGCACGATAACCGGACGCTCGGTTACGCCGACCGGATCGTGCGCATTGAAGACGGCAAGATTGTTGGCGAGGAGCGGCGCCCCGACGGCGTGAACTCGCCGGAAGTGACCGATTTGACAAAAAGGCGCAAGTTACATGCTTAAAAAGATCGACCCATCCATCACGGCGATCGCCGTCGCCGGCCTGCTGGCGATTTCAGGTGGCTTTGGCCTCAACGCCCTTGCTGCGCGCAATAGCGCATCGAACGCCTCGTACATCGCGAACGCCCAGGCACAGTCCAATGCCACACCGCAGTGGGCTGCGTCCGCAACCGGCAGGGTAGAACCCAAGGACGGCGAAGTTCGCATCGTCTCTCAGGTTGCCGGCCGCATCGTTGAAACTCTGGCGGAGACCAACGACAAAGTCCAAGCCGACGACCTCCTCCTGCGACTCGATGATCAAGAACTGCGCGTGAAAGTTGCCGCGGCCCTGGCCGAAGTCGGGGTGCGAATCCGCGAGCGGGAAGAAGAGAAAGTCACGGGCTTGGCTCAGGATCGGCGGATAGCGGAAGACGCCGTCGCCGATGCCGAGCGCGCACTGTTTGCAGCCCGCAACGCGTTCGATGACGCCTTGCGTGCGCAGAAATCCGGCGGCAACGCCGATGCGGTCAAGGGTGAGCGGGAGAAAGTCAACGCTGCCGAAAAGAAACTCGACGACGCACGCGCCGCAGTGGCAATCGTCAACGCCAAGCCGGGCATGCCGCTCTATCTGCGCCTCGAGTCGTCGCTTGCCCAAGCTCGGGCTGAACTCTCGTCCACCGAAATAGCATTTGAGCGGACGCGTATTCGTGCGCCATTTGCCGGTACTGTTCTGAACATGATCGGCAAGACAGGTGAGACCGCGATGCCGTCGCCAGACAGCCCCGTGCTCGTGTTTGGAGATCTGAGTGGCCTTCGTGTCCGCGCCGAGGTCGAAGAGCGCGACGCCGCCAAGGTCAGCGTCGGCCAGAAGGTCGTCGTCAAGGCTGACGCGTACCCAGATAAAGTCTTTGAAGGATCGGTCACGTCGATATCTCAGTCGCTCGGCTCGCCGCGCATTGCCACGCGCGGTCCACGCCGGCCTAACGATGTCGAAGTGATCGAAGTGATGGTCGCGCTTGACGGAACACCGCCGCTGTTCACCGGGATGCGCGTTGATACGTTCTTCAAGGTCGAGGGGCCGAAGGCTGAAAGCAACGTCGACACCTCGAAGGCCGCGACAAACACCGAGGCAACAAAGGTGAACGCGCCTGAAGCGCCAGCCGCGCCGTCGATCAAGACCAATTGAACGAGACGCGACGGATAAAAAAAGGGCGCCCACATCCGTGAGCGCCCTTTTTTTGGCTTTAGGCTAACTAAGCCGACGCGCTGCGCGTTGTCGCGTCGATATGAGCTGCGAGCTTGTTGTCGATACCGAGCGCCGCTGCGAGTTTGGCAAGGAACTGCACCTCACCGCGCGCGTCAGGCTCAATTGCGATGCGTGCCGCCGTATAAACCTGCACGGCCTCTTCAGGCGATGTAACGGCACCGGCAAGATCGTCAACGCTCGCTGGATTGTTCAGCTCGTTAGCGAGGAACTCCTCGGCTTCCGCATCGACTCCCGCCTGCTTCAAGCCGCCGATGATCTTGGCCTGCTCCGCATCATCGATCCGCCCGTCTGAAGCGGCGGCGGCGATCATTGCGCGGATGTATACCGTCGCCGATTCGTTGGTCACAGCCGAAGGCTCAAAGCCCGAACCTTGCGGCGCCGCCTCTGCCTGGTCGACCCCGTCGATGAGCGGCCGGCCCGCCTGGTAATTCTGGAACGCTTTGTAAGCTAGGCCGCCAATGAGCGCGAGCGCGCCAATCCTTGCCGCGCTGCCAGCGATAGCCCGCCCAGTGCGTGTCCCGAGAACCAATCCGCCGACGCCGCCTGCAGCGCCCGTCGCCGCCACAGGATTGTCGCGCACGAGACCTTTGAGTTTCTCTAAAAGCTCTTCGGTCGACTGCCCGCCGGTAGCCCGTCCGAGCGCTTCGTTAGCACCCGTGGCTTGACCGATCCGCGATGCGCCTTCGCGGGCACCCGACGTGGCCTGTCCAAGGATCTGCCCCAGCACGTCGGCGATACCGCCAGCGCCTCCGGCACCCACGCCGCCAGCTTGCCCGAGTTTATCTTTCAGCTGAGCGAGAATATCGCCGAGCCCGCCCGGTGCGCCGGTGTCGCCTGAGGTTGCCTCACTCTCATGAGGAGTGTCGCGGCGCATCCCCGGACGATCACGCGGCATCGGCGGCACATCACTGTAATCGGTGCCATCGTTGCGCTCGCCGCGACCTTGACCGCGGCTTTGACCACCGCCCTGAGCGCCCTGCAGCTGGCGCTGAACTTCCGCCAGGATATCGCTAAAGCCGCCACCGCCACCACCTGTGCGTCCACCCGCGCCGCCCGGCTGTGCGCCGCCGCCTTGCAGGATCTGGCCGAGAATATCGGCAAGGCCACCGCCGCCGGTGCCAGCCTGGCCCCGCGGCGATGGTGGCTGTTGGCCAGCCCCACGCACGAGGCTTTCGAGAATTGATTTGGCGTCGAACATAGCGGCGGTCCTTTTCGAGGGGATGAAACTTTGCTCAATCTAAGTGTTCGATGCCGCGATCACAATTGCTCAACCGCAAGAGTGTTATTCGGCGGCGATCGGTCTTGGCGGTGAAATAGCCTTGGTGATCGGCGCGGAGATAATGCCAGCTGGCGCGCCGGGCGTTGCCAGCTCCTCAGTGCGCGGCTCGTCGCTCGGGCCGATGAAACGGCCGAAGATGCGGCCAACGAGGATGCCGAAGTCGTCCATGACCGTGAAGAATGACGGCACGAAGACAAGCGACAGAACGGTCGAGACGAGCAATCCGCCGATTACCGCGATCGCCATCGGTGAGCGGAATTCGCCACCGTCACCAAAGGCCATCGCGCTGGGCAGCATTCCGGCCGCCATCGCCAGCGTGGTCATGACGATCGGCCGCGCGCGTTTGCGGCCCGCATCGATGATCGCCTCATTGCGCGCCACGCCTTCCTTCATTTTCTCGACGCCAAAATCAACGAGCATGATCGCATTCTTGGTGACGATCCCCATAAGCATCAGCAACCCGATGTAGACCGGCATGGTCACGGCATTGTTGGTCAACAACAGACCAGCCACGACACCGCTGAACGACAGCGGCAGCGACAGCAGGATCGTGATCGGCTGCGTCACGCTCGAGAACAACAAGATGAGCACGCCAAGGACGAGCAACAGTCCAGTTCCCATCGCCGTGATGAAACCTTGCGCGACCTCGTCTTGAATTTCGGCGTCGCCCGCCGCCTGCAGCTTCACGCTGTCGGGAAGTTTCGCGTCGTCGACCGCTTTGAGAAATCGCTCGCGTCCTTCCGACAGTGCGATCCCGCGTACGAGATCGCTGCCGATCTTGGCGCTTCGCTGCCGGTCATAGCGCGTGATCGTGCTGGGGCCGCGGCTGAACGTGATGTCGGCGACGGCGGTCAGCGGAATTGACTTGCCGCTGGAGTTGTTGACCCGCAGTTGCTCGATGAGCCGAACGTCGGTGCGCGAGATCTCGGTCAGCTGCAAACGGATCGGCACCTGCCTGTCGCCGGCGTTGAATTTCGCGAGATTGGCATCGATATCGCCGATGGTCGCGACGCGGATCGTCTCCGCAATCTGATCCGGTGATACGCCGAGCTTGGCGGCGGCATCAAAGCGCGGTGTGACGCGAATCTCTGGCCGCTCCAACTCGGCCTCAGCAGCCGGACTCCGCAGACCTGGCACCTGCCGCAAGAGCGTCTCGACTTTACCCACGGCGGCGGCCAGTGCTTCCCCGTCGTCCGACAGAAGATTGAACGACATCGTGCGCTCGTTGCGTTCGTTGACGAACCAAGTTCGAACATCCGGTATCGTCGCCAAGGCCTTCGCGATATCGACTTCGACCTCCTTTTGCTTTTTCGCGCGCTCCGACTTGTGCGACAGCGTGATCTGAAGCGCCGCACGGCGGACTTCGAGCGAGCCGGTGGGGCTCGTGCCGCCGAGCACGAAAACCGTCTTGATTTCAGGAACGGCTTTGAGCGCGTCGACCATCCGGTCGGTCGTGACTTGCGTATCCTCGAGCGTCGATCCAGGAGGAAGCTCAACGTTGACGACGGCGCGCGACCGGTCCTCCTCGGGGAGGAATCCGGACGGCAGCAGGTTCGTCGCCCACACCGAGGCGATCAACAGTGCGAACCCGAACACCAGCGTGCCGTACCGCGTCCAGGCAGATCGCAAAGTGCCGCTCAGGAGCCGGGTATAGGCACGCATGATGAAGCCATCGACATGCTCCTTTTCGATGACAGGCTTCATGAGGTAGGCAGCCATCATCGGCGTGATCAGTCGCGCCACGAGCAGCGAGATGAGCACTGAGGCGGCAACTGTCAGTCCGAACTGCTTGAAGTATTGGCCAGCTACCCCGCCCATAAACGAGACCGGCACAAAAATCGCGACGATCGTCAGCGAGATGGCGATGACCGCAAGGCCGATTTCGTCGGCAGCTTCGAGCGCCGCGCGGTACGGCGACTTGCCCATCTTCATATGCCGCACGATATTCTCGATCTCGACGATGGCGTCATCGACTAGAATTCCGGTCGCCAGCGTAATCGCGAGCAGGCTGACGAGATTGAGCGAGAATCCGAACATGCTCATGATCGCAAACGTCGGGATGGCCGCCAGAGGCAAGGCAATTGCCGCGATCAAAGTCGCTCGCATATCTTTGAGAAACAGCAGCACAACGAGCACGGCGAGCACCGACCCTTCGATCAGCGTTTCCATGGCCGCACGGTAATTACCTTCCGTGTAAGCGACGGCATCGTCGATCTTAGTCATGGTTACGCCGGGGTGCAGCGAACGCATCTCATCGAGCTTCTTATCGACGACGGCCTGAACCGACATTTCGCTCGAGCCCTTGGAGCGAAAAACCGCAAACGCCACGACAGGGCTGCCGTTGAGCCGCCCAAACGATCGCTGCTCGCTGGAATCATCGACGACTTTGCCGAGATCGGACAAGCGCACCTGCCGCCCTCCGGGTAGCTTGACCTTAGTAGCCGCGAGCGATTCCACATCGCGCGCGCCGGCCAGTACCCGGATGGCCTGTTCCTGCCCGGCGACTTCACCGCGTCCCGACCCCAGATCGACGTTCGTTGCACGCAACTGTGTGCTGAGTTCAGCCGCCGTTATGCCGTAAGCAAGCAACCGGTCCGGTTCCAATTGGACGCGAATTTCGCGCGTCACGCCGCCGTACCGCTCGACCTTGCCGACCCCCTTGAGCCCGAGCAACTGCCGCTTGATCACGTCATCGACATGCCACGACAATTGTTCGAGCGTCATGCCGGGACTAGCAGCCGCGAATGACAGAATGGCTTGCCCTTCGACGTCGAGACGCGACACGATCGGCTCATCGATCGAACGCGGCAATGTCGTGCGAATTTTATCGATCGCGTCCTTGACGTCCTGGACCGCTCGATCCGGATCGATCTCCAAGCGGAACTCAATCGCGGTCGATGACGCTCCATCAGACACCGTTGAAACAATGTGCTTGACGCCGGTGATGTTGGCGACGGCGTCTTCGATCTCGCGCGTGACCTGCGACTCAAGCTCGGCCGGCGTCGCCCCACCCTGGCTCACGGCGACCAGCACGACAGGCACATCGATATTGGGAAACTTCGTAACCGGCAGCCGCATGAAACTGACGATGCCGAGCACGCACAGCACAACGAACAGGAGAATTGGCGGAACGGGATTGCGGATCGCCCAAGCGGAGAAGTTCATTTGCATCACCGGGCCTCACTGATTTTCTCAACCGGCGCGACAGGTCGAATCCTATCGCCATCGCGCAGGAAGGTTCCAGCCCGCGCAACGACCGTATCGTCGAGCGACAGCCCTTCGACGATTTCCAAAAACCCACCTGAGGCTAAGCCCGTTTTGACCGGCCGCCGTTCGACAGTATCGCCGCGCACGAGCTGCACGTGGGGTCCGTCGGTCGCAAACGTCACTGCGGTCACCGGCAACCCGATCCCACGTCCTTGCCGCGTGTCGATGCGCCCGCGCGCGAAAGCGCCGATTTTGAGATCGGGACGGCTGCCAAGAAAGATGCGCACAAGGCCCAGTCGTGTCGTCTTGTCGATTTCGGCCGAGACGAGGCGCACGCTCCCAGGCACGTCGTCAGCGCCGGCAGCTGTAACCACGGCCTTTTGGCCCTCTTTGACCTTGACGAGATCGGTCTCGACGACTTCCGCATCGAGTTCGACTTCGCTGTTGGCAATGATGCGGAACATCGGCTCGCCGACGGCCGTCGCCAATGCACCGATGCGCGCATTACGGCGGCTGACAACGCCGTCCGCGGGCGCTTTGACTTCAGTATTACTCAACCGCCAATTCAACTCGCGTCGCAGTGCTTCGACCTGCGTCTTGTCGGCTTCCGCCGCCCGCAGCGCATCGCGGCTGGCGATGACTTGCGACTTGGCGGTCGCCGCTGCACTTTCGCGCTGATCGTAAACCGAACCCGAAAGATATCCCGACTTCTTCAAAGGTTCGGCGCGTTCGAGCTGCGCTGCCGCTTCCTTGGCGCGCGATTCAGCCTGAACGATACCGCTCGACGCCTGCGCGATTGAAGCGACCGCGCGCGCGAGTGAAGCTTCGTTCTGCGCGATTTGCGCATCGAGCTGCTCGGAGACCAACCGGGCCAGGACCTGCCCGCGGCGAACCTTCGTGCCCTCATCGGCAAAAAGTTCGACAACGCGAAGGCCTTCGATTTCAGGTGCGACCAGAATTTCTTCGCGCGCAACGAGCGATCCTGAAACGAGGACGGTTTCTCGGAAATCTCTCTCGATCGCCTTGACCACGGTAATGAGAGGCGCAGTGTCGACCTGCGCCTGAGCCGCTGCAATCGCCGCACGCTCAGCGACTTTGCCTGGCGCAATGTTCTGCACGTAGTACACGGCTCCAGCCACTGTCAGCGCGACGGCTGACGATGTGATGAGAACGCTACGCTTCATACCCCCACCTCCGCAGCTCGTGAACTTTGGGAAACGTCGGCCGCAGGATCTGTTCCTGCGGGCGCTGCCTCGACTCTGTTCAGCATCGTGCCGATGAGTTGAGTGATGACTGGCAATACGGCGCGTGCATCAAAGCCGGGCTCAATCGCCCGACGCCAAAAAAGCCCATCCCCGATCACGTTAAAAACCTTGGCCAAGGTCGCGATGTCGATGGCCGGAGCAATGCGCCCCTCGTCCTTCAGCCGCTGGAACAGCGATTCAAAACTGTCGCAGCAAAACTTGTCTACGCTCATGAAGATTTCAGCGATCCGCGGATTACGGGTCGACTCGACACCCATCTCAACGACGAAGCGCTGCTTTTCAGGTGGCTCATCGACAAAATAGTGCTCGCCGATGGCATTGAGGGCCTGCAAGAAGTCGGGCGCTGTGGCGAGCTGTGCGAAGCGTTCGGCAAATTCGGCGCGGTCGCGTTCGCACAACCCGGCAATCAAATCTTCCTTGGACGCGAAATACACATAGACCGCGCCGGGGCTTACCTCCGCGACCTTGCATATGTCCTGCATGGTCGTGGCGTGAAATCCACTCCGCGCAAAGCACTTCAAGGCGGCGTCGAGAATATGATCCCGGCGGGCGCGCTGCGTATCTGGTTTGAGCCTGGGCATCGGTTTCTAGCTCCGTGCGTGGATTGAACGGCCCGCGAAACGACCGCCAACCAACTGTACAAAACGAATGTTCGTTTTATTTGCAGCAATATTGGGGCGTGTCAACGAGAATGATCGTTCGTTTTGATGATTTTCTTCGCAAAACACGCGGCGAAGCGTAGCTGGACGGAAATTCTTCCAGCGGAAAGGATTGCGTGACTGAGAGGAGGCGGGGCTAAAAGCGCAGTTGGAGATTTTTTGCGCTGAAGCAAGCCGTCACCGGCGGCACGGCACACCAGAGAAGATGCACACGGTTCCCGACGGTCCAGTCAGGCAACGCTCTTCGGTGTTCTGAGCCTGGGCCCATACGCTAAAGGGCACGCCTAACCCTGGGATGCGACGCACCTTAGTTCGCCAATTCGCTCGCGCTTTTGTTTTGGCCAGCCAAGCGAAGCGGGACTGTTCACCACGGGCTTCGACAGACGCGCCCGCACACGTTGCAGCCTTCGCACGTGTCACGGCACCAGTAGAGAAACCGATCGAGACCACAGCCAAGATGAGCGCGCGGGTTGCCCAGTGTTTCATTTTTCTAGCCATTCAAAACTGCGTCAGCACGTTGATGGTAGCATACGGTTCGAACTGTTGGCCGTCATCATCGGCGCACAGCGCCGAATCGCGAGGATAACAAATAGATTGCGCGAACCCGGCCGCAGTCGAAATTTCGCCGCCGAACCATTCGTAGCGGGCAAATAACCCCGCGCGCCCCGAGCTAGCCTGCGCGTTCGTGTCAAAGCGAAGTTCCGGGCCGATGGACAGCGTTGGCAAAACGCGCCATCCAGTCCGCGCGCGCAGTGATCCGGTATCGTGCGCCATTGTGTAACTGAGATCGAGAGACGACCACGCATCGTCCCCGACGTTCAACCAGAATTCGAGCGCCAAGGTTGCGCCGAATGCCCGGCCGCTTAGCTCTTTGTGCAGATCAGACGACACGCTATCGTGTGAATTCATCGAGCCGCCGGCGAACGCCTTGGCGGTGAGTGGTCCCATCTGCATGTGGTAGCCCACGAGCACGTCCGTGTACGTGAACGCGACGTCTGACGTGGACCGGCACGTCTCTCCAGCTTTTTCGACGCAATTCTTTTTTCCGGAATGGAGGAGGTACTGGCCATATCCGCTAGTCATTTTGAGACGGAGGCCGTTGGTATAGATGTCACGACTAAGGGGCGCGAGAGTTACGCCCGTATACAACAGCCAAACGTCTTTCGTTGCATCCGCGCCGCCCCACATTTCGCGCCACCCGTATTGCGGGGCGTCATCGACAACCTCAACGATCTCGTCTCCCGCGCCCGCAGCACTGTGCAAACACGTGGTAATGCCGAGGCACGATGCCACCATCCGCGCGATACGATCGCGCCCGCGCCGCGCTCGCACGCAGCCGCACCTTGGCCCCCGCCACAACAACATCTGGACGCTTTACTAACGCTGAAACTACTCTTGTTGAGTATAGTCGAAGTATCTCGACACCTAAAATGGTGAATGGTCAATCTAGCTTGCACGCAGGTGCGAGTTACTAAAGGAAGAACTGGTTAATATACGCAACCAAAGGTTGAATAGACCGAACTACTGTGAAGATCCTTGGGGTTGACCAATTTCCAGTATCGACGTCGCTTGGCGTGTCATTCCCCGCTTCCTCGTCAAACACTTTGCACAATTCTGTGACATGTAGCCGCCGCTCCGCTGTGCTAAACAAGTGCGGTAGATCGTGGTTAATCGATATGTTTCGGGGAGGATCATCCCTGCGTGTCGAGGAGGGTGAAATGTTTCAAGAGGATCATCCAGTGTCCCCCAATCATTCGTATTTTCAGACAATTTTTGAAGGTGCCGATCTGTTGGCATCGTTTTGGCAGCCGATGTTTAAGTCGGTCGGTCGTTTCCATCTCGAAGTCGCCGGCCTCAGTGTGAAGCAGACCCAGGCCGCACTGCAGCTGTCTCGAGATTTGGCTAAGTCTTTGTCCCCCGCTGACGTGCTCGCCGCCAACACGCGTTATTGGGAGGCGGTAACCGCGCAATGCGCCGTCTCGGGCCAGCGCTTGAGCGCCTCGATAACGCGCGCCGTCGAACTGCCGCCGGCCTTTGAGGTGGTCAAACTTCCGGTGAAGCAACCACGCGACGTCATCGTCATTCCCGATCACGCAGCTTCTTACGCGGACCGCAAGGTCGCCTGACCTCACGATTTTCCAGCGACTGACAACAACGCCGCGGGGTCATCAACACCGCGGCGTTTGCGTTTTGACGAACTGCTAGTTTAGGGCGGCCAGCGCGTCACCAAATCCCGCCAGCGAGATGGGAATGCCGATCCCTGCTTCCTCGGTCTGGAAGATGATGAAAATTGCGGTTTTCCCAGTTTTGAGCTGCTCGATGAGTGGGTCTTCGACGATCACCTGGGCGTAGCACGCAAAGTTATGGCAGCGCAGAAACGGCGCATGCCCGACATCTTTGTCGTCGATCTTCAACCCTAGACCCGGCGGCAACAGCACACCAAGGGGGGCGAACACCCGCAAAACCCGCGTTCCGTTGGAAAACTTTTGAAAATAGACCGTCAGCCCGATGTTGTTCTTGTCTTCAGCGGTTACGCTTTGAACTAATGCGCAAACGGCATTCTTGGCCCCGGCCGGCGGATCCTTGCACACGACCTGCCAATCACCGTGTTGCGACTTGACGGTGCCCTCCGGAGCATCGATGGCATACGCGGGTGCTAAGACGCCGAGCACTGCTGCGGCCAGCGCGATTCCCAACCCGAAGGCCAACCGTCGAGCAAAAACACCAACGCTCACCGTCCGCAATTGTCGACCCAGCACGGATGATCCTCAATAGTGTTGAATTGGTACGTCGAGACGGTACGATCGTTATCGCGTCGCCCTTTTGCGCTTGGTCGGGTATGATAGAGGCCGAATATTGTCGATGCCCGATCGACCCAATCGCGCGTGGATGGGACACATTGGCGAATCGCCGATTTTTTCGCGCAGAAATGACGCAGAAAACTTGACTTGAGTCCAATAACACAGTTGTGCTCTTTTGGCATGTGTCCGGTGGGGCAAGTCGGACGCGGGGTTGCCTTCCTTGACGAAGGTTCAACTGAAAAGAAGACATGTACGGGGTGGCTGCGCATCCAGCGGCTGACCGACGATTGGGAGACTGCATGCCGCCTTGCGAGGCGGTTGCGCGAACCGGGAGCGAAAGAATGCTGAGACGTATGTTGGGCGCAGGTGCCACTTTGGCGGCTGCGTATTTTGCGACCGCAATGGGCGCAATGAATTCCGCTTTCGCCGGTTTAGGTCAACCGACAGACGGGGAGATGGGTCTCCAGCAGTCCGGCACGCCGGGCATGGAGCACATCAGCCAACTCTATGACATCGTGAACATCACGATCATCGCAATCGCTATTTTCGTGCTGATCTTGATGCTGTACGTGATGTACCGCTTCAGCGAGAAGAACAACCCGACGCCGTCCCGCACGACGCATAACACCGTGCTCGAAGTAGCTTGGACAATCATCCCGATTTTGATCCTCGTCGGCATCTCCATTCCGTCGTTCCGTCTGCTCTACGAGCAGTATTCATTCCCCAAGCCTGACCTGACGATCAAGGCGACCGGCAATGCTTGGTTCTGGGACCATGAATATATGGACCAGAAGATTACGCTGACGTCGAACTATGTAAGCGACGAAGACGTGATCAAGGCGAAGCTCGGCAGCGATGAAGCGTTCAATGACAAATACGGCACATTGTCCGGCGTCGATCGCAACAAAGCGCTTTACACAGACTCCGCGGCGATTTGGGCCGAGCGCAAGCAGCCGCGCAAGCTGACGGTCGATCAGCCGATCGCCGTTCCCGTCAACAAAGTCGTCCATCTCCTGATCACATCGAACGACGTGATCCACTCGTGGACCATCCCGGGCTTTGGCGTGAAGATGCAGGCCGTTCCCGGACGCACCGGCGCGGTTTGGTTCGCAGCCAACAAGACCGGCATCTACCATGGTCAATGCTCGGTCCTGTGCGGCAAGCTGCATTCCGCGATGCCGATTGTCGTTCACGTCGTCGATCAGCCGGTCTACGACTCCTGGATGGCGGCCCTTCAGGCCAAAGACAAGAAGAAGGCGAGCGAAATCCTCAAGGCGGATGCGGCGGCTCAAGAAGCCAAAACCGTAGCTCAAGTTCAGAAATAAATATGTGAGCGCGGCGGCTGCGAGAGCACCGCCGGTCGCATCGGCAAAACAATGCAACTTACCGTCACAAGGGCTTAATACGATGGGCAGCACCGCTTACGGCGCACATGACGATCATGACCACGCGCCGACGTTTTTCAGGCGATGGTTTTTATCGACCAATCATAAAGACATCGGCACGATGTACCTGCTGTTCGCGATCATCGCGGGCCTGATCGGCGGCTTCTTGTCGGTGATGATGCGCTTGGAGCTCGAAAATCCGGGCCTTCAGTATTTTGCCGATGAAGGCGCCTACAACGTGTTTGTGACGGGCCACGGCCTGATCATGGTCTTCTTCATGGTCATGCCGGCCATGATCGGCGGTTTTGGCAACTGGTTCGTGCCGTTGATGATCGGCGCGCCGGACATGGCCTTCCCGCGCATGAACAACATATCGTTCTGGCTGCTGCCGGCGGCCTTCGCCCTGCTGCTGATCTCGATGTTCGTGCCGGGCACGGCCGACTCGAACGGTGTCGGGACGGGCTGGATTGTTGTCGCTCCGCTATCGAGCAAGATCGGGCATCCAGGCCCGGCCGTCGATTTCGGTATTCTGGCACTTCACTTGGCCGGTGCATCTTCGATCCTCGGCGCAATCAACTTCATCACCACGATTTTCAACATGCGCGCACCAGGAATGACGCTGCATAAAATGCCGCTCTTCGTCTGGTCGGTTCTTGTGACCGCGTTCTTGCTGCTTCTCTCGCTGCCGGTTTTGGCCGGTGCCATCACGATGCTGCTGACCGATCGCAACTTCGGCACGACCTTCTACGATCCAGCCGGCGGCGGTGATCCGTTGCTCTACGCGCACTTGTTCTGGTTCTTCGGCCACCCTGAAGTTTATATTCTCATTCTTCCGGGCTTCGGCATGATCAGCCACATCGTCTCGACCTTCTCGAGAAAGCCGATCTTCGGCTATCTCGGCATGGCCTATGCCATGGTCGCGATCGGCCTCGTCGGCTTCATCGTGTGGGCGCACCACATGTATACCGCGGGCCTAAGCGTCGACACGCAGGCCTACTTTATGTTTGCGACGATGGTCATCGCCGTGCCGACAGGCGTGAAGATCTTCTCCTGGATCGCGACAATGTGGGGCGGGTCGATCCAGTTCCGCGCGCCAATGATTTGGGCGCTGGGCTTCATCTTCCTGTTCACGATCGGTGGCGTGACGGGCGTCATGTGCGCCAACGCTGGCATCGATCGTTCGCTCCACAACACCTACTACGTGGTCGCGCACTTCCATTACGTGCTGTCGCTCGGCGCCGTGTTCTCGATCTTCGCCGGCTGGTATTACTGGTTCCCGAAGATGTCCGGCTACATGTACAGCGAGCCTCTGGCCAAGCTGCACTTCTGGATCACGTTCGTCGGCGCCAACATGCTGTTCTTCCCGCAGCACTTCTTGGGCCTCGCGGGCATGGCGCGCCATTACGCGGACTATCCAGAAGCGTTCGCCTATTGGAACAAGATCTCGTCCTATGGCGGCTACATCACCGCTGCTGGAACGGTGCTCTTCGTGGTCAGCATGATCTACGCCTACTTCATCCGTAAGGAAAAGGCGGCCGACAATCCTTGGGGCGTCGGCGCAACGACACTCGAATGGACACTGCCATCGCCTCCGGCATTCCATTCGTATGAAACTTTGCCGCGCATCACGTCGGTCGATCATCACTGACCGCCGTCCAAATGACACGGCGGCGAGGAGGCACCTAAGTTTCCTCGCCGCGTTTTTACACCAACATCAACTGCGGACCACAACCCGACGATGACCGTTCAGAGCGAAATCGGCCAGCCTGACCTCGTTCTCACGGAGGCAAGCGTCGGCGACTACATCCAGCTGATGAAGCCGCGCGTGATGACGCTGGTTATCCTGACGGCGCTGGCGGCAATGTTCGCGGCTCCAGGCGATATTCATCCCGTCATCGCCCTGATCGCCATCCTGTCGATCGCGATAGGCGCAGGCGCGTCGGGCGCACTCAACATGTGGTACGACGCCGATATCGATGCGCGGATGGCTCGCACAGCAGCGCGGCCGATCCCCCGCGGCCGCATGACCTCGAGCGAAGTCTTGAGCTTCGGCACGGTACTTTCGATCGGCTCTGTTTTGACCCTCGGCGTTTGCGTCAATTGGGTCGCCGGCGGCCTGCTCGCCATGACGATCGCGTTCTATCTTTTCGTCTACACGATGTGGTTGAAGCGCCGTACGCCCCATAACATCGTCATTGGCGGGGCGGCAGGTGCGTTCCCCCCGATGATCGGCTGGGCGGCCGTCACCGGCGACGTGTCGATTCAAAGCATCCTGCTTTTCCTGATCATTTTCATGTGGACCCCGCCCCACTTCTGGGCGCTGGCACTCTATCGCTGCCGTGACTACGAGCGCGTCGGCGTGCCGATGCTGCCGGTCGTGGCCGGCCTCCCCGAAACCCGCCGCCAGATTCTGATCTACTCGATCCTACTCGTGCCGCTGGCGATCGTGCCTTATTTCGTTGGCCTCGGTGGTCCAGCCTACCTGACGTTCTCGGTCGTTCTCGGTGCCATGTTCCTTTGGCTGGCGATAAACGTCTATCGCACAACCGAGGGCCGCGAGGCCGACAAGGTCGCCAAGCAGCTATTCTGGTTCTCGATATTGTATCTCTACCTGCTGTTCGCAGTGCTGCTCGTCGAGTCGGCTATTTTGCGTTATCTCGGAGCTTAGTGACGAATGACGACTGATGTTGCCAAACAAAATGCTGAGACAGCCGCTCGCATCGCGCGCCGCCGTTCGATTGCAATCGCGCTGATGCTCGCGCTCATGGTTGTTGTGTTTTATGCAACGACGCTCGTCCGCTTCGGCGGCGCCATCGCCAACAAGGTGTCGTAACGTGGCAACGAACGGCACCAATCCTGAACAGAACAGCGCGGCGAGCGTCGCCAAGCCCGCAACGGCTGGCCACGGCAATCGCGCCGTCGTCATCTGGTGTCTGGCCGGCCTCGCCGTGATGTCGGCAGTCACCGCGGCCTCGCCGGCACTATATCGGCTCTTTTGCCAAGTCACGGGCTACGGCGGCACCACGCAACGCGTCGCCGAGCCGTCGAATAAAATTCTCGATCGCGTGATCAACGTGCGCTTCGACGCCAACGTAGCTCCAAATCTCGCCTGGAAGTTCGAGCCCGTGCAATCGACGATGGACGTGAAGCTCGGAGAAAACGCCCTCGCGTTTTTCCGCGCCACGAATCTTTCCGATAAGCCATTGACCGGCACCGCAGCGTTCAACGTCGCGCCCGATGTGATGGGCCTGTACTTCAACAAGATCGAATGCTTCTGCTTCAAGGAGCAGACGCTGGCACCCGGCCAATCCGTTGAGATGCCGGTCACGTTCTACGTCGATCCCAAAATGATCGATGATCGCGATACGAACGTCCTGTCCAATGTGACGCTTTCGTACGTGTTCTATGCAGCGAATAAGACCGCCTCGGTCGATACGAAAGCCGAGGGCGGGCAAACCACAGCCGTTCCCTGATTACGGAACGCAAAAATTCCGGCGCGGGCAAATCGCGGCGGCTAAGACGGGAAGAAGCGCTAGCTGTCGTGGTCGCGATGATGCGGTCCGGCACGGGTCAAGGACGGCACGACGGAGATTGAAATGGCAGACACGCACGCAAAACATCACGATTATCACTTGGTCGACCCGAGCCCCTGGCCACTGATTTCTGCAGTGGCAGCTTTCATTACGGCGATCGGCGCGATTGCGTGGATGCGCTCCAACCCCGCGATCGGCGGCGAAGGAATCTTCGGCCTCCAAGGTCCCTCGGTGTTTGCGATCGGCATGGTCGGCTTGATTGCCAGCGCTTGGATGTGGTGGCTCGACGTCATCCGCGAAGCCAACAAAGGTGATCACACTCCAGTCGTGCAGCTTCACCTGCGCTACGGCATGATCATGTTCATCGCCTCCGAAGTGATGTTCTTCGTCGCCTGGTTCTGGGGCTATTTCGATAGCGCCCTGTTTCCCGCCGGCGTCACTGAACTCATCAATAACCCCGGCCGTCTTGTCGGTCTGACATCGCGTAACGAGCTGTATGGTGGACAGTGGCCGCCGGTCGCAGTCGAAACAGCGGCGTCCGTTCCGGGCTACTTCAAGAACACGTTTGATCCTTGGGGCCTGCCCCTTGTTAATACGCTGATCTTGCTGACCTCGGGCTGCACGGTAACCTGGGCGCACCACGCACTGCTTAAGAACGATCGCCGCGGTCTCGTCATCGGCTTGCTGCTGACCGTTATCTTGGGCGCG
>JANOCZ010000360.1:0-4547 GCA_031412455.1 Hyphomicrobium sp.
TCCTCATTTAAGGTCGAAACGTCGGCCGGCATCCTCGACATCTCGGTGCGGGATCGATCGTCAATCACGGTCGATATGGGCGAGCCGCGCTTTGGCTGGCAGGATATTCCGCTAGCCGAGGAGTTCCGCGATACGCGCGGCATTGAGCTCCAAATCGGCCCGATCGACAACCCGGTCTTGCACTCGCCGTCCGCCGTGAATGTGGGCAATCCCCACGCGATCTTCTGGGTCGCCGATGTCGATGCCTACGATCTAGGCCGCCTCGGCCCAATGCTTGAAAACCACCCCGTATTTCCCGAACGCGCTAACATTTCGCTGGCCCACGTGACCGCCCCGGACGCGCTCACTCTGCGCACCTGGGAGCGCGGCGCAGGCCTGACCAAAGCCTGTGGATCGGCGGCCTGCGCGGCGACGGTATCTGCAGCGCGCAAAAAGTTGACCGGCCGCGATGTCACCGTGACGCTGCCAGGCGGCAAGCTCGCGGTCACCTGGACGCCGCAAAATCGCATATTGATGACCGGCCCGGTCGAATTTGAGCATGAAGGCACGCTCGACCTTGCGAAGTTGGCCAGCGTGTCAGCTTAGCCGCCACAAGCGTTCCCACGCGCACTTTAAAGTCGCGTCCAAAAGATAACGAGAGATACCTGTCGTGAGCGAAGGCGAAACGAAACGCAAAGGCCTATTGGGCCGCCTCTTTGGCGCCAAGCCCGAGCCAGAAAAACCCGTCGAAGCCGCTCAAGCCGAAGCCAGTGGGGAAGTAACACCCGAAATCGACTTAGGCATCGCAGCGCCACCACCGTTGCAGCCGCCCGTCAGTGCACCCGCGACCGAAATGGCAGCCATCGCCACGGTCGCGGTTGTCGCCACGGGTGAGGCAGAGCCGGCGCGCGGCAGTTGGCTCCAACGCCTCCGTGCGGGTCTTGGAAAAACCTCCTCGAAGCTCTCCGACGGCATCACCGGGCTTTTCACCAAACGCAAACTCGACGGCGCGACGCTCGAGGATCTCGAAGATCTACTGATCCAATCCGATATCGGCCTGCCGACCACGGCGCGCATCACTGACGCGATCGCGAAAGGCCGCTTCGATAAAGGCATCTCGGCCGACGATGTGCGCGCGATTCTTTCGAAAGAGGTGGAACGCGTGTTGGCTCCCGTCGCCAAACCACTGACGATCGACAAAAACAAGAAGCCGCACGTGATCATGATGGTCGGCGTCAACGGGACAGGCAAGACGACGACAATCGGCAAACTTGCGGCCAGCCTAAAGCGTGACGGTCACGATGTTGTGCTCGCTGCAGGTGATACATTCCGGGCTGCGGCAATTGATCAGCTGAAAGTGTGGGGTGAACGGACGTCTTGCCGCGTTATCTCCAGAGCAGTGGGCTCGGATGCCTCAGGCCTCGCCTACGACGCCTTGAAAGAGGCGCAGGCATCTGGCGCGGATGTTCTTTTGCTAGATACGGCGGGTCGCTTGCAGAACAAGCAGCTCTTGATGGAAGAGTTGGAAAAGGTCGTCCGCGTCTTGAAAAAACTGGATTCCACAGCACCTCACGACGTAGTTCTTGTGCTTGACGCAACGACGGGCCAAAACGCGCTTGGCCAGGTGGAAGTGTTTCGCGCTCGGGCGGGGGTGACGGGGTTGGTCATGACAAAACTGGATGGTACGGCTCGGGGCGGCATTCTCGTCGCGATTGCCGAAAATTTTGGACTTCCCGTGCATGCTGTCGGTGTTGGAGAAGGAATCGATGATCTCCAACCCTTTGCCGCCGCCGACTTCGCCCGCGCCATTGCCGACAGTTAACTTAGTGTCAGGCATACGGGTGGCCTAATAAGAATGGCCTATGACGAACATTGGAGACATGCAGACCGATGAGCGAGACGAAGCGCTTTTTTCCCTTCAACGCTGAACAGACGATCAATATTCTGAGCGAGTTCGGCCCGCTCGTCACGATGTTCGTCGTCAACTTCTTCTTTGGCGTCACGGCTGGCACGTGGTCGCTGATCGTGACGACGCTGATCGCGATAGCCGTCATGTTCTACATGTTCCGTCGCCCACCGATGTTTCCGTTGATCGCCTCCGCCGTCACAATCGCCTTCGGCTCGCTGACGATCGTGACGAGCGACCCGATGTGGATCAAGATCAAAGTCACGCTGTTTAACGCCGTTTTTGCGCTGTTTTTGATTGTCGGGCTGTATTTCAAAAAGAACTTCTTCAAGAGCGTTTTCGAAAAAACCTTCCATTACACCGACGAAGGCTGGAACAAGTTCACGTGGAGCTTCGCGATTTTTTTCATCCTGACAGCTCTGGCCAACGAGTACGTTCGCCTGAACTTCGTCGATGAGCGGTTCTACGATATACTCGGTCGCCAGATGGACGGCTTGAACGTGTGGTTCCTCTTCAAGATCGCGATCATCCTGCCGGTGACGGGTCTCTATGCCCTCGTCCAAACGCGGATTATGCAGAAGTACCGCGTGCAGCGGGTTGCAGCTGAATAAATAAGAAAGCGCTGATTATGTCGGATATTGACCAGGACACGCCGGCACCCGAGCCGGCCTTCGACAGCAAGCAGATCATCAAACTGCTGGTCGAGCTGGGGCCGCTCGTCGTTTTTTTCATCGGCAATTCGAGGTTCGGCATTTTTGCCGGCACCGCCGCATTTATGGTTGCAACGATCATTGCCTTGATCGTTTCGCGCACCCTGTTGGGTCGCATTCCGACGATGCCGCTCGTGTCGGGCGTCTTCGTGCTCGTCTTCGGCGGCTTGACGCTGTGGCTGCAAAACGATCAATTCATTAAGCTTAAGCCGACGATCGTCAACGGTCTGTTCGCAGCTCTTTTGTTCGCAGGTTTGGCGGCGGGCCGCTCACTGCTGAAGGTCGTCTTCGACGACGTATTCAAGCTGACGGAAGAAGGTTGGCGTCAGCTGACGATCCGCTGGGGGCTCTTCTTCGTATTCCTAGCGATTCTGAATGAGGTCGTGTGGCGCAGCTTCTCGACGGATTTCTGGGTCAGTTTCAAGGTTTTTGGAACTATGCCGCTTACTATGGCGTTTGCTATCGCGCAGGTGGGCCTGCTGAAGCGCCATGAACTCCGCTAACGACCGATCGGCGAAACTGATCCATCTGGGCGTATGCTGACGTACCGATGATCAGATGACGGGACATTTCCCGGGTTCCCGCAAGGATTTAGAAAGTTAGTAGGAGATTAGTACTGGACGCTGAACATTGATCTATGATTAGATAACCCAGCCAACGTAGCAATTCAGCAGTCTCCAAAGATCGATGCTTGGAGTTGCATGGTTTCTAGTAAGTAAACTTTAAGTATTGCCGATAAAATATTGCAGGAAGTTATAGATGGCTCGTGAAACTGCTTCGAATCGGCTGGAACGGTCACCCCTTCATTTGCTCCATCGCGCGGGACAGTGCGCGGCAGATGTGTTTCAGACGGAGCTAGGCTCCGGTGAGGTAACTCCGCGGCAGTTCGCCGTGCTGGTGACAGTCTCCCAAAATGAAGGCTTGAGTCAAACTCATTTGGTCGAACGCACCGGCATCGACCGCTCGACGTTGGCGGACATTGTCCGCCGGATGCTCAAGAAGGGTCTACTGCAGCGTCGCCGCACGCGTGAGGACGCTCGAGCCTACGCCGTGAAATTGACCGACGAAGGTTGGCGAGTTCTCAAGTCGGTGGATCCGCTGGCGCGGAAAGTTGATGAGCGGATCATGGCCAGCCTGCCGTCTGGGCAGCGCGACCGCATGCTTCAAGACTTGAATGCGATCGTGGTGGCACTTGGTCGTTTGCAACTGAAGGAAGTTGCAGGAAAGCGCTGAGTCGCTCAGCGCTTTCTGATCACTAAGACGCCTTTTTCAGCAGATTTTCCGCTGTCATTGCTTCGGCAATTTGGATGGCGTTGAGCGCCGCGCCCTTGAGCAAATTGTCGGATACAATCCACATTGCGAGGCCGTTCTCGACCGTTGCATCTTCTCTGATGCGCGAAACAAAGGTCGCAAATTCTCCCGCTGCTTCGATCGGCGTGATGTAGCCACCGGGCTCGCGCTTATCGATGACCACGATGCCCGGCGCATGCCGCAAAATCTCGCGCGCTTCATCCGGCGAAATCGGCCGGGCAAATTCGATATTGACGGACTCTGAGTGGCCAACGAACACCGGAACGCGCACGCACGTGGCTGAAACCCTGATCTTGGGATCAAGAATCTTCTTGGTTTCCGCCAGCATCTTCCACTCTTCCTTGGTGTATCCGTCCTCCATGAACACGTCGATGTGCGGGATACAGTTAAAAGCGATCTGCTTGGGAAATTTCTTAGGCTCCATCTCTTGGCCGGGCACGTACTTGCCCTTCGTCTGATGCCAGAGCTCGTCCATGCCTTCTTTGCCGGCGCCCGACACGGACTGGTAGGTCGACACGACGACCCGCTTGATTTGCGCTGCGTCGTGCAACGGTTTCAACACGACCACCATTTGCGCGGTCGAGCAATTGGGGTTGGCGATGATGTTGCGCTTGATCGGTCCACGCAGCGCGTGCGCGTTG
>JANOCZ010000361.1:0-4265 GCA_031412455.1 Hyphomicrobium sp.
GCCGTCGTGAAATTTCGCTTCGGGCCGCAGTTTGAACTTCGCCGAGGAGAAGTCCTCGGGGTAGCTCACGCATTCGGCGATCAAACCGTAAGCCGTCGAGGGCTCGTCCGGGCTCGCCGTAAACAGGGTGTCGAATAAGCCACCGAGGCCGTCGGCCGCCGAGCCTTCGATGGTGAAGAGATTTAGTGAGTCGTACGACCCAATCTCGGCGATCCGCAGTGCACCGCCCTTGGGTGCGTCGGGGTTAACCCAGTCGAAATTTTTGAAATCGGCCGGCATCTTGGGTTCGCCGATCAATGACACCGCGTGACGGCACGTTGCCGCGTCGGCTGCCACTGCGAAGTTGGTAAATGCAACCAGTGCGACACCGGCGAGTGAAGCCAGTCGGATAGCGGTGTGGGGCCTTAGCGCGATCGAAACCATCGTCGAATTCATCCTTTCTAAACTTCAACCGCCAGGATACCACCCCGCCAGACCACGGGGAGAACTTTGATGTAAAAAAAAAGACCCCGCCGGATGATTGGCAGGGTCGCAAACTTTACCAGTTGGAGCGAGTTAACTTGCTGTCATTTAGGCGGCGCTGCTGGCGTATCTGACTGAGCTGCCAGATAAGCAATCACGTCGGCTGTTTCGGCCGGAGCGGCAAGCCCCGCAAACGCCATCTTGGTGCCGGCAACGTAACCCTTAGGATTGTGCAGGAAATTGGCGAGATCCTCGTAAGTCCACTCACCGCCCTTGGTTTTCAACGCTTCGGAATAGCCGTAGCCTTCGGCTGAGCCCTTCTTGCGATTAACGATGCCCCAAAGGTTTGGTCCGACCGTGTTTGGCTTGCCCTTCTCGACGACATGGCAGGCTTTGCACCGGGCAAACACCGCTTTGCCGTTGTCGGCGTTGGCTTTAACAAGCAATGCCGCCGTATCGGCACCGAAGTTGGCGCTTGCTGCGGCCGGGGCTGCTCCGTCGGCTGCTGGAGCCGCCGCGATCGCTGCCGGTTCAGGCAGGGTATAACCGGGCTTAGCCGGCTCGTGGCCGACATTCGTTTCAATCGCGGTTTTCGCACCAAAGATCAAAAGTAGCGCCGCGAGTACGGCACCGGCGATCTTGGTGAATTCGAAGCTGTCCATTCTGGAGACCCTCGTATGCGCTGCGGCGTACCGCGCGATTCAGCTGAATGTGGACTGCGTCGAGGTATATAACCTCGCATTCCCCTTGCAAGGCAGGAAAGCTCCGTTTTACAGCGGGTGTAGCGAGACAGTTTGTCACCGAGAAGCGAGCGCCCGCCTTTGGCTCCGAAAACACTCATCGTCATTCCGGCACGCATGCATGCCACGCGATTGCCGGGAAAGCCGCTTGCCGACATTCACGGGCGACCGATGATCGTTCATGTCTGGGCGCGGGCAATCGCTGCGGAGTGCGGCGAGGTCATCGTTGCGACCGACAGCGAGGCGATCGCGGCGGCAGTGCGCGCTGCGGGTGGTGAGGCCGTCATGACGCGTGCGGATCATGTGTCAGGTTCCGATCGTGTTTTTGAAGCGGTGCAGATAAAAGATCCGGGTGGAAGCGCCGACATCATCGTCAACTTGCAGGGTGATCTGCCGACCCTCGATCCCAAACTCGTTATGGCATGTATTGCGCCACTCGCGGATGTTCAAACCGACATAGCGACGCTTGCTTCCGTCATTCACGAGGCCGACGAGCGTGACAATCCAAACGTCGTCAAGGTGATCGGTACGCCGGTCGGTGCCAGCACGCTGCGCGCGCTTTATTTCACACGCGCGACCGCGCCTTGGGGTGAAGGGCCGCTTTACCATCACATCGGCATTTATGCCTATCGCCGTTCGGCGCTTGAGCGGTTCGTTTCGCTCGCGCCATCGCCGCTCGAGTTGCGAGAAAAGCTCGAGCAGTTGCGCGCGCTCGAGGCTCAAATGCGGATCGATGCGGCGATCGTTGACACGGTTCCGCTCGGTGTCGATACTCCAGCCGATCTCGATCGTGCCCGCCTGATGCTTCGTCCCCAACAGACATTGTGAGAGCTACCCACCGTCATGCCGAACGCATCACGCCTCCTCAATCGTGAAGGAAAAATCGCTTACCAAGGCGAGCCTGGCGCCAACTCGCACTTGGCGGCGCGGGAAGCGTTTTCAGATCTGGAAGCCATTGCTTATCCGACGTTCGAGGATGCGCTGGCGGCCGTTAAAGCGGGTGACGCCGCTTATGCGATGATCCCGATCGAAAACTCGGTCGCGGGGCGCGTGGCGGACATCCACCATCTTCTGCCTGACGCGGGTCTTTATATCGTCGCGGAACATTTTCTTCGCGTCCGTCATCAGCTCATGGCGAAGAAGGGTGCTTCGCTTAAGGCGATCAAGCGCGTCATGAGTCACACGCAGGCGCTCGGGCAATGCCGAAACACGTTGCGCCACCTTGGCATCTCTCCTGTACCAGAGGCCGACACGGCAGGCGCCGCGCGGATGGTGGCCGAAGCCAGCGACATGACGACAGGCGCGATCGCGTCGAGGCTGGCGGCTGAGATCTACGGCCTCGAGATCCTCAAGAGCGACATGGAAGACGAGACACACAACACGACTCGGTTCGTCGTGCTCGCGTCCGAGCCGGACGACGCGGAGGCGGAACATGGGCCGGTCATTACGACGTTCGTATTTCGTGTCCGCAACATTCCCGCGGCGTTATACAAAGCGCTGGGCGGCTTTGCGACGAACGGCGTCAACATGACGAAGCTTGAGAGCTATCAAACGGAAGGCACTTTCAACGCGACGATGTTCTTCGCCGACATCGAAGGGCATATGAAGCAGCATCTTGTGCAACTCGCCATGCGGGAGCTGTCGTTCTTTTCGAACGAGGTCAAAGTGCTGGGCACGTATCCGGCGAGTCCCTATCGCAAGGAAGCGGCTGAACTTGCGTCCGACGGGCAGTCGGCGCGCACCTTAACGCTGTGAGCGATGGGATGCGGCTTGCCGGGAAGGTTGCGATCATCACGGGGGCCGCGTCGGGTTTTGGACGCGGTATCGCGGAGTTGTTCGCCAGCGAGGGTGCGAAGGTCGTCATCGCCGACTTGAATGGTGACGGTGCGCAAACCGTTGCGCGGGCGATTGGCGGCGCGGCGCGCGCGGTCAGAACGGATGTCACCAAACGTGGCGATGTCGAAGCCATGGTCGCGGAGGCGATCTCGGTTTTCGGCGGACTCGACATTCTCGTCAACAATGCCGGCGTCACCCACCGCAATCAATCGTTGCTGACCGTCAGCGAAGATGAATTCGATCGCATCTATGCGGTTAACGTCAAGGCCATATTTCTGGCGACGCTCGCAGCGGTGCCCGAGATGGAAAAGCGCGGCGGTGGTGTCATCATCAATACGGCATCGACGGCGGGCGTCAGGCCGCGACCGGGTTTGACGTGGTACAATGGGTCGAAAGGCGCGGCTGTCATTCTCACGAAGTCGATGGCCGCGGAGCTCGCTGCGAAAAACATACGAGTCAACGCCATCAACCCGGTGATCGGCGAGACGGGAATGATCGAGCAATTCATGGGTGTCGCAGATACGCCTGCAAATCGCGCGAAGTTTGTCGCTGGAATTCCGCTTGGGCGATTTTCAACGCCGCGTGATATCGCCAATGCGGCGTTGTTCCTGGCTGATCCGGCGAGTTCGTTTATCACCGGTGTCGCCCTCGAAGTTGACGGCGGCCGGTGCATCTGATTGCGCGATCTGCCTCAGCGCTTTGACAGAACCCGGCGCCGCTACCGAGATTCATTCTGTTTACACCAGCTGTGCTCGGCCTTTCGTCGCGCGCAGATGTGAGTGCCGTGTCTGTTTTGGCCCCAAGCCGCACAGACGCGATTTGAAATTCGCTCGCATAATCGCGAACAGCGCGCGAGCAGTGACATTCCCCACCACCGGATTTGATCCCGATCGATTTGATCCCGATCAATGAGGGTTGGCGCGACGAACCTGCACTATCCCCGGCAGTGCGATCCATCTTCAATCTTCGATCTTGATTGGGCCACAGCATGCCGGGAGCGGGGGATCAGACATGACAGGGACCACAATCGAGCGCGGAGCTATGTCCGATTCTCTTGCCGTTGCGGCGGTGGTTGGAAGTTTTCTGATCGGCGTGACATGGGCGTTGAGATCACCTGACCCTGCGATGGCCGCTCATGGCTGGATATTTGCCGCGGCTGCGGCCGCTGCTGTTTATTTTATTCTTTCGCTGTTCGATGAAGCGCCGCAAACGCCGAGCGCCGCTGAT
>JANOCZ010000362.1:0-3272 GCA_031412455.1 Hyphomicrobium sp.
AAACGGCGAGCGCGCTGCGGATCTGCTCCTCGTACTGCTTCACGGCATCGAGCGCGCGGGCCTTCATGACAGGGTCGGCGTGTTCGGAGGCGGCAAAACCTTCGATCGCCTCGCGTGCCTGGGTCATGATGCGGCCGGCAGCGGCTTGCGGGTTCAACTCACGCGCGCAGATGCGCTGCAGGAGCTGCGTCAGGATCACGCCGGTGGCCAGCGCCAGCCCGGACAGCTCGGCGTTCTCGCGCTGAAGTTTGGCCAATTGCGCCTGCACGTCACTCGTGTCCGCCATCTGAATATCTCCCGTAAATCGATGCTTGGCGCGTTGCTAAACCGGCAGCCTTGGCCGCGCAAGCAGGCGTCGCGACGCGGCCCAAGAGCCGCGGCTGGGCGATCCGCGGTGGCGATATAAGCGGCGATACGGGCTGCCATACGGCGCCGCAATGCATCCAAACCCCAGCTGGTGCGTATCACCTTCGTTCCAAGCTGGGGCGAGCTGAAATGTTTGGGCACGAGCGTTAATGGAGACGACAATGGGCAGTTCGGTGGGCAGTTCGGCGCCGCGAGCAACCGACCACGAGGCGACGCCCGGCGCGGCGCGTTCGCACGAGACCCGCTTGTTTGCGACGCGGGCACGATCGCTCGACCTCGCCAGTCCTCTGGGGCCAGAGGATATGGTGGTGCAGGCGATGGAGGATGCCAGTCCGACGAAGTGGCATCTCGCGCATGTCACGTGGTTTTGGGAGACGTTTCTGCTCAAGCCGCATTTGCCCGGCTACAAGATTTTCGATCAGACCTTTAGTTTCTGTTTCAACTCGTATTACGAAGCTGTCGGTCAGCGTCAGCCGCGATATTTGCGCGGACTGTTGACGCGGCCGACGATCGCGCAGGTGTTCGACTATCGCGCGCACGTCGATGAGGGATTGGAAAAACTTCTCGCGCGCGGCGAGCCCGACGCTGAGCTCGCTGCGCTGATCGAGACGGGGATCAATCACGAGCAACAACATCAGGAGTTGTTGCTCACCGACATTCTCGCGCTGTTTGCCGCGAACCCGTTGCGCCCCGCATATTCCACATCTAAGCCGCGCAGCATCGACGCTGAACCCGATCCCGTCGGGTGGATCGAATACACGGGCGGCATACGAAAAGTAGGGCACGACGGTCGAGGCTTTGCCTTCGACAACGAGGGGCCACGGCACGACGCACTGCTCCGTCCGTTCGGGCTCGCCGACCGGCTTGTGACCAACGCTGAGTGGCTCGCATTCATGGAGGACGGTGGCTATCGCACGCCGTCGCTGTGGCTTGCCGACGGGTGGACTGCCGTCAATCGTGAAGGTTGGCGCGCGCCGCTGTATTTCGAGCAGCACGGTTCGGGCTGGCTGCAGATGACGCTCGAAGGTTTATGCGTACCGATACCGGCGGCGCCCGTCGCGCACGTCTCGTATTTCGAAGCGGAGGCGTTTGCGCGGTGGTCCGGCAAGCGCTTGCCGACTGAGTTTGAATGGGAAATTGCAGCTGAAAGTGCAGTCGTTGGAGACGCGTCGGCTGACCGCGCGTTGCGCCCACTGCCAGCGAGTGAGCCATCCGCACACGGTCCACGCGCACTCGGGCCACGCGTACACGGGCCACGGCAAATGTTCGGCGACGTCTGGCAATGGACGCAAAGCGCTTACATGCCATATCCCGGCTATCGGGCGCCCAAGGGTGCCATCGGCGAATACAACGGCAAGTTCATGGTCAGCCAGCAGGTGTTGCGCGGCGCGTCGTGCGCCACGCCCTCTGGCCACTCGCGCGCCACGTACCGCAACTTCTTCTACCCGCAGCAACGCTGGCAATTCACCGGCTTGCGCCTTGCCCGGGAGGTGTCGTGATGCAGCCCGCGTCAGTCGCCCAGCGCGACGAGCATAAGGAACAATTGGCCGAGACGACGCAACTTGACGTGGCGCGTGGCGACTTCCACTGCGCCGTCATCGAGGGGTTGTCGCGCCAGCGCAAATCGCTCCCTCCGCAATATTTCTACGACGCGCGCGGCAGCGAATTGTTCGAGGACATCACGCGGCTTCCGGAATATTATCAAACGCGCACCGAAGCGGCAATTTTGTCCGCGCACGCAGCCGAGATCACGGAGAACATCGCAAGTGACGGCGTGCTTGTCGAGTTCGGGTCCGGCTCCAGTCTCAAGACCGAGATGCTGTTGGCCGAACTTGCGCCCGGCGTTGCGTATGTTCCGATCGATGTGTCGGCTAGCGCGCTCGACGAGGCACGGGCGCGGTTAGCGCATCGCTTCCCTCACATCGGTGTTCATCCGATCGCTGGCACATTCTCGCGCGTCGTGCCGCTGCCGACCGAACTTAGCGCGCGGCCGCGTACTGGATTTTTCCCTGGCTCGACGATCGGCAACTTCACGCCAGCCGATGCAATTGCGCTATTGCGCACATTCCAAAAGACGCTCAAAGCCAACAGCTCTCTCATCATCGGCATCGATCTCAAAAAAGATGCGCGGCAGCTCGTGCTCGCCTACAATGACAGCGCGGGCGTCACGGCCGCATTCAACCTCAACATTCTGGCGCGCATCAACCGCGAGCTTGGCGCTGCAATCGACTTGTCGACGTTTCGCCACGAAGCCGTGTTCGACCCGCGCCAAGGCCGCATCGAGATGCACCTCGTCAGCGCCATTGCTCAGGATGTTTGCATCGGTGGGCTGAAATTTCGTTTTGCGCGCGGCGAGAGCATTCACACGGAGAATTCCTACAAGTACACGGTCGCGGAATTCAGTGAGTTGGCGTCCACCGCGAACTGGACGACTCGGCGCGTGTGGAGGGATGACGCGCAACAGTTCGCGGTGATCGAATTGACGTCGGCCGTCGCGCAATCTTGAGACGTTGCATCTCCCGACGCGTTGCTTTGGACCCACCCACTACCCAAAAAATAAAATCAAAAACATTATCCCCCTCCTCCCCGCGCGACCGCATAGTCGTTACACGGCCGCGCATGACGGCGGAGTCCGTGGCGCTGAATGCCGGCCCGGTAAAGAAAGCGGGCTCTAGGGCCACAGGTGCGGACTAATCGCCCTCGACTGCGGCTGCTGGCTTGAAGCGGGCACATCGCGAAGGCACGGTCGGGCAGCTTTACTGACCCAATTTTATATTGGTCAAGACAGGAGTTGAAAGATGACGAGACTGATCCAGAGTGCTGGCCTCGCGTTCGCCGCGCTTATCTTGGCTACACCGGCGCATGCTGCCGGCAATTGTCAGCGCGTCGGCGCCGTCGGTGATGGA
>JANOCZ010000363.1:0-3519 GCA_031412455.1 Hyphomicrobium sp.
AAACCATCGCGGAAGTCGAACGGCTGATCGCGTTCTTCAACAGGTCGAGCAACAAGGGCCGGTTTGAGGTCGAGCGCGATCTCGTCGGCGGTTCGGCCTATGATGTGCACGGGGTTTCTATCACCGACGAGGCGATGGCAAAAGCGCAGCGCGCCGACGCCGTCATGTTTGGCGCGGTCGGCGGGCCCAAGTGGGATAAAGTGCCGTATGCGGTGCGCCCGGAAGCCGGGTTGCTGCGGTTGCGAAAAGATCTCGACCTATTTGCAAATTTGCGGCCGGCAATCTGTTACCCAGCGCTGGCCGATGCATCGAGCCTCAAGCGCGAGCTGGTCGAGGGCCTCGACATTATGATCGTCCGCGAGCTGACAGGCGGCGTCTATTTTGGCGAGCCGAAAGAAATCGTAACCTTAGAGAATGGCGAGCGGCGGGCGGTCGATACGCAGCTCTACACCTCACGCGAGATCGAGCGCATCGCTCGCGTCGCGTTCGATCTTGCCCGCAAGCGCGGCGGCAAGGTCCATTCGGCGGAGAAGCGCAACGTCATGAAGACCGGCGTGTTGTGGCATCAGGTCGTCAGCGAAGTGCATAAGGCGTACGCACCGGACATCACGCTTGAACATATCCTCGCCGACAACTGCGCCATGCAACTCATCCGGCAGCCCAAGCAGTTCGATGTCATCGTCACCGACAATCTGTTCGGCGATGTGTTGTCTGATGCCGCAGCGATGATGACCGGGTCGCTCGGCATGCTGCCGTCGGCGTCACTCGGCGCACCAGATGCAACTACTGGCCGGCGCAAAGCGCTTTATGAGCCGGTGCACGGTTCAGCACCCGATATTGCGGGCAAGGGGCTCGCCAATCCGATCGCCACCATCGCCTCGTTCGGGATGGCATTGCGCTATTCGTTCGACATGGGGTCTGAAGCCGATTTGATCGACAAAGCAATCGCCCGGGTGCTCGACCGGGGCATGCGGACCGGCGACATCATGCAGGAAGGAATGCAACGGGTCGGCACCACGGAGATGGGACAAGCCATCGAGGCCGAGCTACGCACGCTTGCCGCATAAGCCTGCGCGGGGCCCTACAACAATTAATAAATCATTGACAAATCAGCCTCTTCGCGCGTCGCTCGCATCGTGAGACAATCGCCGTATTGATTCGGGTAACGGGTGCTTCCGGGGGGAAGGCTCGTCACGACACGGCGACTTGCGCGGGGGCACGCGACACATGACAACGGCAAACGAATTGCGCGCGGGGCTCATGGCCGTCGCCAAGCGCTCGGTCAGCATCATGACCGCTTGCAACAACGAGGAGAGTACCAAACTTTATCTGGTGCTGCCGTTCCTCGGGTTGCTTGGCTACGATTACGCAAACCCATACGAGGTTTATCCAGACCACGCCGCCGCGCCCGATTGCAAAGCCGATTTCGCGATATTGCGCGATGGGATGCCGGTCATCGCGGTCGAAGCACGCCGAGCCGGTGCCGACCTGTTCGAAGATCGCGCCAAGCTCGCGCGATATTTCTCGACCGTCGCCGAAGTCAAACTCGCTATTTTGACCAACGGAACGCTGATCGAATTTTTTGTCGACTCGTCGCGACCCAACACGATGGACGACGAGCCGTTTCTGACGATCGATCTGGAAACCATCGCACGCGCGGGCGTGGCCGACGAAATTCTGGATGCGCTGATCGCGGCCACCAAAGATCACTACGATCCAGAGACGATCGCCGAAGCGGCGCACGTCCAGATCGTCAAGAAGCGGCTCCGCAGCATCTTCGTTGATGAGGCCAAAGGCCCGTCAGAAGATTTCTGCCGGTTTGCTTTGGCGCGCATCGGGCTCACAAACGTCAAGAAAGACGCGATCGCGCGCTATTATGCGCCGATGATCAAGACGGCGTTTGAGGAGAGCCTCATCGTACCAGTGGTCGAGCGGCTCAAAGCGCAGGGCAGCGGCGACCAGCGGTCGAGCCCGATGGCCTTGCACCAGATCGGCCAGCGGATTGCAACGGTTCAGCATCAGCTCGAAATGTTCAGTCACATCCGGCGGCGGCTCGCGTTTCTGGCCGACGACGAGATGATGTACGACGCGATCGAGAACGTGCGTTACACCGATCATGTCGGACGGATCTGCGTCTACTATGAGCGCGAGCGTAAAGGCCGGCTGTTCGATTACATCGAAGGTGCGGACGGGTACCACAAGTACATTTTCCCCGATCCGATTGGCGAGATCATTTCCAACAACGTGCTCGAAATCGACACTGCGCTGAAGACAGTCTTTGCGGCGCGGGTGCGCGAACTCGGCGGGCTGTCACAGCAGTCTAAGCTCGCGAAAATCGCCTAATTCAAGCGATCAGACGCTCGCGCCATCGTGGCAAGCAGCAGGTTCACCAGCGATCGAACCGCGCGCGGTCCACAACGGAGTCGCGCCCTCGGGGCCGGGGGCCGCCGCTTCGGTCCGCGTCGCGAAATAGAATTCAAAGCAATTGGCACCGACCCGGCTCACGCGATAGCAGCCGCCGGTCGGGTCGCTGTCGTAGATCGTGCACAAGGTGCCGGCGGTGATGGACCAATGTCCAACAATCTGGCGGCCGTTCTCGATGTATGCGATGCGGCCGCCCGGTGCATATGTTTCTGTGAACGTGCGGCCGTTGGCGTAGCGCCCTTCGATCGTTTTACCAGCCAGGGCTTGGGCGATGCCGTCATCGGCAAGCCAAGGGCTCGGTTGCGCGGCGCAGGGGAATGGGGCGACAATCGCCGCTAAGATCAACCAGCAACCCATGATGCGCATGATCGGCCCTACCGCACTTGAGTTATTCCGGTGTGAGGTGCCGTTAAAATTACAGGCAAAGGTGGCGGAAATTCAACGGCTGGCGCGGCGAACCAGCGCCAGCCGTGACCTGAAACTCACTTGAAACTCTAAGACCGGGCGGCTAAGCCTCGGCCTGATCTCCCGGCCATCGCGGTCAAACGCTCGACGGCACTGGAAATGGCAATCGCGGCGCCGCTTGGCCCGTGTTTTAAAGGCAAATCGAATTATGGGTTACAGGGTAGCAATCGCTGGCGTCACCGGGAACGTGGGCCGCGAAATGTTGAACGTGCTGCATGAGCGCAAGTTTCCAGCAGACGAAGTCATTGCGCTCGCGTCGCGCCGGTCGGTTGGCCGCGAAGTCATGTTCGGCGACAAGACGCTCAAGTGCCAGGACCTCGAAACGTTCGATTTCAAGGGCGTTGATATCTGTCTGATGTCGGCTGGATCAGCTGTTGCGAAAGAGTTTGCGCCGAAGATTGCGGCGGCTGGCTGCCTCGTCATCGATAACTCGTCGCACTGGCGCTACGATCAGGACGTGCCGCTCGTCGTGCCCGAAGTCAACGCGCACGCGCTGCGTGGACCGATCAAGCGCAACATCATCGCCAACCCCAATTGCTCGACCGCGCAAATGGTCGTCGTGCTGAAGCCATTGCACGACGCAGCGCAGATCAAGCGGGTCGTGGTATCGACGTATCAGTCCGTGTCGGG
>JANOCZ010000364.1:0-1761 GCA_031412455.1 Hyphomicrobium sp.
CTCAGCCTTGAAGTGTCCCGATGCTCCGCCGGTCTTCTCGATCAAGCGGATCGCGGAAATCGTCATGTTTTTGTCGGCGGCTTTCAGCATGTCGTAGATCGTCAGACACGCGACGCTGACTGCCGTCAGCGCTTCCATCTCGACGCCGGTTTGCCCGGAAACCTTGACCTCGGCTGATACGTGCAAGCCGGGCGGCGCGTGTGATGTTTCGAACGTGACCGTGACTTTGCTGATCGCCAGCGGATGGCACAGCGGGATCAGCTCCGAAGTTTTCTTGGCGGCCATGATACCAGCAATCCGCGCGGTAGCGAGCACGTCACCCTTCTTTGCGTCTCCAGTCTCGATCAACGCCAGCGTATCAGCGCGCATCTCAACGAAGCCGGTCGCAACCGCGGTGCGCGATGTGACAGGCTTGCCGGACACATCCACCATCCGCGCCTGGCCTTGGTCATCGAGATGCGAGAGTTTGCTCATGTCATGTCCGCGCCAAAAGTGCTTTTGTCGCCGCCTCGACGTCGGCCTGCCGCATCAGACTTTCGCCGACGAGATAGGTGTGGACGCCGACCTTCGCCAGTCGCGCAATATCGGCGGGGGAAAAGATTCCGCTCTCGCCGACAACGATGCGATCTTTGGGAACTTGGGGCGCGAGCGCCTCGGTCACAGCCAGCGTGACGTCGAACGTTTTCAGATTGCGGTTGTTGATGCCGATCAGCCGGCAATCGAGCTTCAACGCGCGGTCGAGTTCGGCGGCATCGTGAACTTCGGCGATCGCGTCCATGCCCCAGTCGCGTGCCGCCGACGCGAGATCATGCGCCGTCGCGTCATCGACCTCGGCGAGGATGATGAGAATGCAGTCGGCACCCCACGCGCGGGCCTCAGCGACCTGATACGTGTCGATCATGAAGTCTTTGCGCAGGACGGGCAAACCGCACGCCGCTCGCGCCGCGACGAGATACTGCGGCGCGCCTTGAAACGAGGGCGTGTCGGTGAGGATCGACAGACACGCCGCCCCTCCGGCTTCATAGGCGCGCGCCAGTGCCGGCGGATCGAAGTCGGCGCGTATCAAGCCCTTAGACGGTGACGCTTTCTTGATTTCGGCAATCAACGCCGATTGCCGGGCCTTGAGCTTCGCCTCGATCGCCGCGCTGAACGAGCGAACCTTGGGGGCCGACCGCGCGTACTCGGCAATGACGCGTAACGGCTTGAGCACCTTGGCCCGCGCCACTTCCTCGCGTTTGTAGGCCGTGATTTTTTCCAGAATATCGGCCATGAAACTACGCGACCTCGTTGGTGACGGCGACAAGCCGATCAAGCGCCTGCACCGCGCGGCCACTGTCAATGGACGCCTGAGCCTTTGCCACGCCGTCTTCGAGGCCGGCGGCCTTCCCAGCGACGATCAGCGCGGCTGCCGCATTGAGCACGACGATATCGCGATAGGCACCGGTTTCTCCAAGCAGAAGTTGACGCAACGCTGCAGCGTTCATCGCCGCATCGCCACCCTTGAGGGCCGCAGCCTCGGCTCGCGGCAGCCCCGCATCCTCGGGCGTGACGTCAAACACCGTGATGTCGCCGTCGTGCAGTTCAGCAACCGTCGAAATGCCAGTCGTCGTCAACTCGTCCATGCCGTCGGCGCCATGCACGACCCACGCGTGCACCGATCCGAGATTTTTCAAAACCTGCGCGATCGGCTCGACCAGACGGCGGTCATAGACGCCGAGAACTTGCCGCTTAACGCCAGCTGGATTGCACAACGGCCCGAGC
>JANOCZ010000365.1:0-2607 GCA_031412455.1 Hyphomicrobium sp.
GGCGCTCAGGACTATTTTCAGGGACGTAGTTTTAAGGGGCGACATTCAAGTCTCCAGGTTTGAAAAACGGCTTCGTTTAGGGCGCGTTATCGGCATGTGCTTAGGGGGCATACGCTTTGCATTTGGATTCGGGTCTATCGATGCCCAAGGTATCGAGTTCGTTGAATTGATGCAGGAAGCCCGGCTGCGGTGACACGCTGACCAAAAGCTTCGGTGTGGCGACGATCAACGGCTGGCGAAGCTGACCATTCCAGGCGCGGAATGTGGTCTTCACGCCCTTGAAGGCTGCGACTTCAAATTCAGGGGCGCGAATGAACGTCGAGAGCGTTTTAAAGTCTTTGGTGTTTTTGCGGGTCGCGGCCTCACCGATCACGCGGACGGCGAGCCAAGCGTCGTAATCCAGGGATGTCATCAGGCGCTGGGTCAAGCGATGGAAGCGGTTTTGAAACTGCGTGCCGCCCCACAATTCAAGGGCTGGATGCCAACTCAACGCGGTCAGCCCCGCGGTGCCGGTGACCGGCCGCGCGACCCAATTGCGGTAGGGCATGTATTCGCCAAACAATTGGCCTTCGTCGGCGACGACGACGACGTCGTGTTCTTTGGCATTCTGCATGAACTGCGGAATTTGCTGTTGGATCTGCTCGAAGCCGCCATCGGAGCGGCGGCTGCCCGAGTCATACTTGAACTCGCGTTCTTCGACGATCTTGGCGCCGAAACGTTTGGCGGCGCGGCGGTAAGAGTCGGCCATCGCCTTGTCTTCGGGTCGTGGACCTGAAACGAGGAACCAGTTTCGCCACTGCTTCCACGCCAGATACTGACCGAGCGCATCGGCCAGCATGGTGCGGGTCGGCGTCACGTGGACAACGTTGGCGCGGCATTGCTCCTCGCGCAGGATGTCGTCGTTACTGCCGATGTTGGCGATCAAGGCTGGCATATCTTTGAGAGCGTCGGCGAATTTCAGCAGAGCTTCCGGCGCCATATCGGCGACGATGTAGGCTGCGCCGGACGCGATCTTTTCCTTGGCTTGCTTGATCAAATCATCGAGGTCAGCGCTTTCGATCACGTCGAGCTGGAAACTCTGGTTGAGGAATTTACCCGTGGTGTTGTTGTCGGAAATCGCGAGTTTGGCGCCCGCGATCCCGCCATCTTCGGTCGGCAGATCGAGCAGCGAAATCGGAAGTGGCTTGTCACGCGTTTGACGCGCGTAAAGCACGTTAATTTGAAGGATTTCCTTGGCTGCGGGTGTTGAGCCTGAAGAGGGCGCCGCTGGAGGATTGGCGGGCGCGGGTGCAGCCACGGCCGGGGGCTGAGCCTCCTGGGCTATCGCGGAATTTATCGCCAAAGGTCCGGGGAGAGCGATCGTCGCGAGAAGTGGGAGCGCAAAAATGCTTGGACGCCCCCCCCTAATCGTTAATCGTGTGCAAACCCAGCTCATTTTGGCGTCCATGCAACTTTCATCCGCTCAGATGATCCGGGTATCGCCGGGATCCTACTGTTACTTTGTAACTTAAAAGGGGAGCGAGGGCGCTTTTGTCAAGATAGAGCGTTGGTGCTCGCGGTTTTGTGACCGAGCGGCATTCGCAAGTGTTGTTGCGGGCCTTGAAAACCGATGGGGTGCCATCGCACGTACAAACTGGTACAGCACTCATCTGCCGCTCGAGCCCGACCTGCGGCCGTCATCTAAATCGGAATGATCATGCCGCGTCTCATAATGGTTTTTCTGTCGCTTCTGGTTGCGTCGTTCGGTGTTTCAGCGGCGATGGCCGCTCCGAAGGTCGCCGTCTTCCCCTTCGACATTCACGACATCGAGATGGACGGCGATTACTTCGCCAAGCCTAAAGATTACGATTTGGCGCGGCTAAAGCTTATCGCCGAAGAATTGAAGACGTTGATGCTCAAGGATGGAACGTACGAGATTGTCGATCTCGGCGCGCTTGCCGCCGACATCGATAAAGCATCGCCATTCAACAAATGCGACGGTTGCGAAGTGCCAATCGCCAAGCAAGCGGGCGCCGATCTCGCGGTGACAGGCTTCATCGATAAAGTGTCGGATGCGCTGATAAGTTTGCAGCTGTTTGCGCGTGACACCGCGACCGGTGAACTGAAGAAGTCCATGTCGGCGGAAATCCGTGGTAACACCGATGAGCTGTGGCTCCACGGTATTCGTTATCTCTGGAAAAACCGGTTTAATGTCCAGGCGGCAAAGCAGTAATGCATATCAACCGACGTGATCTCCTCATCACGACCGCGGCTATCGCGGCAGCGACTTCCTTGCCGCGATTTGCATTTGCGGCTGACAGTACCGTTCGATTGACATCGGTCAAAAGCGGCTCGGTGGGCTGGCTGATCGAAACGATCAAGAGCGAAGGGCTCGACAAAAAGCACGGGCTCGATCTCAAAGTTATTGAAGTGGCGACCAATGGCGCGGCGCCTGTTGCATTACTTGCAGGGGAAGCCGACGTCGTTGTCAGCGACTGGACGTGGGCTTTACGGCAACGGGCCCGGGGTCAGGATTTAAAATTTTCGTCGTACTCGTCGGCGCTGGGCAGCCTCATGGTGCCAAAGGAGAGCGCGGTTCAATCGCTCGCCGATCTCGTGGGCAAGAAG
>JANOCZ010000366.1:0-3074 GCA_031412455.1 Hyphomicrobium sp.
TTCATGACCACGTTCGACGAGCGCGAGAAAAGTTATGAGAAGAAATTTGCGCACGATGCCGATTTGAAATTCAAGGCCGAGAGCCGCCGCAACAAGGCTTTGGCTGAATGGGCCGGCGCGAAGATGGGCATGTCGGGCGCAGAAATCGAAGATTACATTCGCGCGGTGCGCAAGGCCGACCTGGCTGAGAAGGGCGACGACGACGTATTCGGCAAAGTCAAAGCTGACCTCGTCGCCAAGGGCATCACGGTCAGCGATGCTGAGATCCGCACCGTCATGCTCGAAGCGCTGGCCAAGGCCGTTACCGATATCGAGGGGAAGAAGTAGAGGCGTGCGGTAGCGCGCGAGAGATTGAAGCGCGTAGTGCAGCTGCGCGGTGAGCGTAATTGATAAATCACGCGCTAAGTCTCACCCCAACCCTCTTAAAAACTGGCCGAACTGCAGCAGGCCTTCGGGCCAGGGGCCGTGGCCGGAGGCGGTGTTGATGTGGCCGGTTTCGCCGGCATCGGTCAGCTTCGCACCCCATTTTTCGGCTAGGTATTCGGCGCGCGCGTACGAGCAGTAGAGATCGTTGTTGGCGACGATCAGGTGCGCTGGGAATGGAAGGGTGGTCTCCGGCATGCGCGTAAAACCGCCGTCGCCGTTGACGGGTGGCCAGCGCTCGCCGCCCGTGTCGGGCCAGAAATGTGCGAATTCAACATCGGCTGGGGCGACGAGGAATGCGCCGATGACGCCGCGGCCGCGCAGCTTGTCACCGGCATATACGACGGCCGGCACGCCCAGCGAATGGGCCACAATGACGACCGGCTGGGTGGCACCGCTCGCGAACTTGGCGATGCGATCGCCCCATGTTTCAACGTTGGGATTGTCCCAATCGTCCTGGATCACGCGCCGTGCCGTCCTGAGATTTTTTTCCCAGCGGGTCTGCCAATGCTCGGGGCCGCTGTTTTGCCAGCCCGGTACAATCAGGATATCGACGTTTGAGGATTTCATCGCGGGCGTGTCTAACCGACAGCGAGGGGTGAGGGAAGCCCGGAGGGGGCGGGAGGCGAAGACTATGTTCGGTGGATGAGCGGCCGATTTTACGCAGTTTCGCGACGGATCGGCGCTGCGATGGCTGTGTTTCTGGCGCTCTCGTGTGATCTGCGCTAGTCGTCGCCGCAAGGGGACTGCGTGCGCGAGGACGTGCCCGACCGCGTCCCAGCAACTCGCAGCAGGCACCCGATGGACGGCAAATTCGATCGACGGCAAATTTTGAAGGCTGCGGCGGGCGTGTCGGCCGTGGCGTGTTTGGCCGACCGCGCAGCGTATGCCGCTGAAAGCAGCGCCGAGCAAAAAATTCAATTTGGCGTCAGCCAGCCGTTTTCGTTTGACGCGCTGCAGAGCCTTGCCTCACAGCTCGCTGGCCGCGCCTACGTTAAAACGCCGATCGTCGAGCCGCAAATTCTCGACGCCATCGACTACGATCAATACCAAAAAATCAAGTTCCGGCCTGAGCGCAGCATTAAGCTCGATCGCGACGGACGGATGCCCGTGCAGCTTTTCCATTGTGGCCGGTATGCGCCCGACCCAGTGCGGATCCACGTCGTTGAGGGCGGCAATGCGCGCGAAGTCGTCTATGCGCAGTCGTTGTTTGACATTCCCGAAGGGCATCCGGCGTGGCGGCTCGGTACCGACACCGGATTTGCCGGGTTTCGCGTTATGGCACCCGATCTCAAAACGGATTGGTTCGCGGCGATGGGCGCGTCGTACTTCCGGACGTCGGGGCCGTACAATCAGTATGGGCTTTCGGCGCGTGGGATCGCCATCGATACAGCGATGCCGACGCCTGAGGAATTTCCGCACTTCTCGCACTACTGGCTCGAAGGGGCGACGGCTGACAGCACGGCGCCGCTGACGATCTATGCGCTGCTCGATGGGCCAAGCCTCACCGGGGCGTATCGGATGCGTACCGAAAGAACGACAGACACGCGCGACGTGCATCGCATTACGATGGAAATCGATGCGGTGGTGTTTGCCCGCAAGGCGGTTACGCGAATTGGGATCGCGCCGTTCTCGAGTATGTTCTGGTATGGGGAAGCCAGCCGCAAACAATCGGCCGATTGGCGTCCTGAAATTCACGATAGCGACGGGCTGGCGATTTTGACCGGGTCGGGCGAGCGCATCTGGAGGCCCATCAGCAATCCGCCGCGGGTCATGACGAGCACGTTCGTCGATCAGGATGTCAAAGGTTTCGGGCTGCTGCAGCGCGACCGCGATTTCGTGCATTATCTCGACGACGGCGTGTTCTATGAGCGGCGGCCGTCGGTGTGGGTCGAGCCGCTGGAGCCGTTTGGGCGCGGGGCCGTGCAGCTCGTTGAGATTCCAACCGATGATGAGACGGCCGACAACATCGTCGCCTATTGGACGCCTGAGGAACCGCTGCAGGCCGGGCAGCGACGGGCCTGGCGCTACCGATTGTCATGGCTCGACGACATTCCGTTCCCTCAGTCAGTGGCGCGCGCGACCGGCACCTGGAGCGGGCTTGGCGGCCGTCCTGGACACAAACGGCCGGATGGTGTGCGCAAATTTGTCATCGACTATCAAGGCGCGGTGTTTGAGGGGCTGGGGCGTACCGACGGCGTCGAGCTCGTCGTGACCGCGTCACGCGGCGAGATTTCAAATTCTTACAATCATCCCGTCGTCAATCAGCAACAGCGGTGGCGCGCGTTTTTCGACATCTACGGCAAAGGTACAGAGCCGGTCGATCTGCGCGCGTTTCTGCGTCGCGGCGACACGGCGCTTAGCGAGACGTGGATCTATCAGTATTTCCCCGAGACTTAACGCGGGCGGAATTGCGAAAGCTCAGGCGGCGGGGCCGGTCTCGATCGGCAGGCCGTTGTCCTTGCCCCATTCAGCCCAACTGCCGTCGTAGACCGCCGCGTTGGTTTGGCCGAGGACAGCTAATGACATCTCCAGCTTTGATGCGTTGACGCCAGAGCCGCAGTTCGCGACGACCGGGCTGCCGAAGTTGTTGCCATCGTTCTTTCTCTGCGCTTCCAAGTCATAGGGCTACTTCAGCGTGCCGTCCGGAT
>JANOCZ010000367.1:0-11663 GCA_031412455.1 Hyphomicrobium sp.
ATTGCGGTCACCGTAGGTATTGTCTACCCGGTTGACGGGCGCCCAATATTTGTCGACGCGGAAAGCACCTGGCGGGAAACAGGCAACTTCTCGCGAGTAGGGCCTATTCCAATCGCCGACGAGATCCTCGACGGTGTGCGGCGCATTCTTGAGTGGATTGTTGTTGCGGTCACTGCGGCCGTCTTCGATGGCCCGTGCTTCTTCGCGGATTGACAACATCGCAGCGCAGAAGCGGTCAATCTCGGCTTTTGTTTCGGATTCGGTTGGCTCGATCATGAGCGTGCCGGCCACTGGCCAGCTCATGGTCGGCGCATGAAATCCGGAGTCGATTAGCCGCTTGGCAATATCGTCGACCGTGACACCGGCTTTTTCCATGAGTGGCCGCGTATCGATGATGCATTCGTGCGCCACATAGCCATTCCGGCCGCGATAAAGAATGGGGTAGGCATTTTCGAGCCGCTTGGCGATGTAATTGGCATTGAGGATCGCTACCCGCGTCGCTTGCGTCAGCCCGCGGCCACCCATCAACAGGATATAGCTCCAAGAGATAGGCAAAATCGACGCCGAGCCGTAAGGCGCGGCTGAAACGGTGAACTCGCGGCCATCAGTGTGGGGATGCCCTGGTAGAAACGGAATGAGATGCGATTTGACACCGATCGGCCCCATGCCAGGTCCGCCGCCGCCGTGCGGAATGCAGAACGTTTTATGCAGATTGAGATGGCTGACGTCCGACCCGATTTCGCCGGGCTTGGCCATTCCGACAAGTGCATTCAGGTTGGCCCCGTCTAGGTAGACCTGACCGCCGTGCTCGTGCGTGATGTCACAGATTTCACGCACCGTTTCCTCGAACACACCGTGTGTCGATGGATACGTGATCATGCATGCGGCAAGCGAATCGCGGTGCGCCTGAGCTTTGGCTCGGAAGTCTTTGACATCGATGTTGCCATTTTTATCGGTACCGACGACGACAACGGTCATGCCGCACATCTGAGCCGAAGCGGGATTGGTGCCGTGCGCCGACGACGGGATCAGGCAGATGTTGCGCTCTTTGTTGCCGCGACTTTGATGATAGGCGCGAATGGCTAAGAGCCCGGCGAACTCGCCCTGGGCGCCGGAATTCGGCTGCATCGATATCGCGTCATAGCCGGTGATGACGCACAGCTTCGCCGATAAATCGTCGATGAGTTCCTTGTAGCCGACTGCCTGATCGGCCGGCACGAAGGGATGCATTTCGCCGAATTCGGGCCACGAGATCGGCAGCATCGCGGCGGTCGGATTGAGCTTCATCGTGCATGAACCCAAAGGGATCATCGACCGATCGAGTGCCAGGTCGCGGTCGGCAAGTCGGCGCATGTACCGCGTCATCTCGCTCTCGGCCCGGTTCATGTGGAAAATCGGGTGGGTCAAGAACTCCGACGTTCTAAGCAAGTTCTGCGGTAGGTGTGACGGCGGATAGTCGTCCTGATAGCGCAGGTCGAAAGCGCCGAACGCGCACCAGACGGCTTCAAGGGTATCGGGACGAGTGCGCTCATCGACGGTGATTCCGATCCGATCCTGACCCACCTTGCGCAGATTTATGCCATTATCGACAGCGTTCTTCATGATTAGGCCCTGATAGGGCCCGACCTCGACCGTGATGGTATCGAAAAATGCGGCTGGCTCGACTTTAAAACCGAGGCTTTTCAGTCCATCCGCGAGACGGCAAGCATCGCGGTGAACGCGCAACGCAATGGCGGTTAATCCGGCAGGCCCGTGAAACACGGCATACATCGAAGCAATAACGGCCAATAGCACCTGTGACGTGCAGATGTTGGACGTCGCCTTTTCCCGGCGGATATGCTGTTCACGCGTCTGCAAGGCCAATCGATAGGCCCGGTTGCCGCGCGCATCGACTGAAACGCCGACGATACGTCCGGGCAGGCTGCGCTTGAAGGAATCCCGCGTCGCCATGTAAGCGGCGTGCGGACCGCCATATCCCATCGGTACGCCGTAGCGCTGCATGGACCCGATTGCGATATCGGCACCCATCTCGCCTGGCGGCTTGAGCAAGGTGAGGGCGAGTGGGTCGGCGGCGACCACGCCAATTGCACCGGCCTTGTGCAGCGCTTCGATCTGAGGCGCAAAGTCGTGACAGTCGCCGCGGACGCCGGGATACTGGAAAATGCCGCCGAACACTTCGCTGCAATTAAGATCCTTGAAAGGATCGCCCACCTTGACTTGCCAACCGAGCGGCTCTGCCCGTGTTTTCAGGACTGCAATGGTTTGCGGAAGGCAATCCTGATCGGCGAAGAAGACTGTCTTTTCCGATTTCGAAACGCGGTGCGCCATGGCCATCGCTTCGGCCGCGGCCGTTGCTTCGTCAAGAAGGGAGGCATTGGCTATTTCAAGGCCCGTCAGGTCGGCAACCAGCGTCTGAAAATTCAAGAGCGCTTCGAGCCGTCCCTGGCTAATTTCCGCCTGGTACGGCGAATAGGCCGTGTACCATGCGGGGTTTTCAAAAATGTTGCGCTGGATGGCCGGCGGCATGGTCGTGCCATGATAGCCCTGGCCGATGAGCGAGGTGAGTACGCGATTTTTGTTGGCAGTCTCCCGGAGCTTGTCGAGCGCGCGGCGCTCCGACAGCGATTTTCCGAAATCGATGCGATCGGTCTGTCGAATTGATTGCGGAACGGTGGCGTCAATCAAGGCGTGGAGGTCAGGCACACCAATAAGGGCTAGCATTTCGGCGATTTCTTTGGCCGATGGTCCGATGTGCCGCCGGTTGGCGAAATCGTAAGGATCATACTTGCCCGCTGCCATTTTTGTGCCTCCTTAACCCGTGCGTTCGGCGTAGGCCGCCGCGTCGAGCAGCGTGCCGATATCGGCAACGTTGGCCAATTTGATTTTGTAAAGCCAGCCGCCGCCGAGCGGGTCGTTTGTAACGACCGTCGGATCGCTGACCACATGTTTGTTGACCTCAACGACATCACCGTCGAGCGGCGCAAACACGTCTGAGGCGACCTTCACGGACTCAACAACGGCGGCTGGTGCGCCCTTCTTCAATTTGCTTCCGACCTTTGGTAGCTCGATGAATACGAGATCGCCTAGCTGTACCGTAGCATACGGGGTGATGCCGACCGTTGCGACGTCACCCTCAATCTTCAGCCATTCATGTTCTTCGGTATATTTGAGCATGGCACCCTCCTGAATTAAATTGCTTGCAGTTCCACTAGCCGCGAAAATAGGCGTGCGGCACGAACGGTAGCGGGACTATGCTGGCATCAAGTGAAGAACCACGCACTATCAGTTTAACAGGCGTACCCGGACCCGAGTGTGATGGATCGACATAACCCATAGCCACCGGCCGCTTGAGCGAGGGTGAGTAGCCGCCAGACGTAATGATCCCGATTTCATTGCCGTCGTTGGACAGAATTGCGGTACCGTCACGTGCCGGTGCACGGCCCGCTGGCATGATGCCAACACGAATACGCGGCGGACCTTCAGAGACCTCGCGCAGGATTCGTTCTGCACCGGGAAATCCAGCCGTGTGCCGTCGGCCTTTTTGAATTGACCAAACCAAACCTGCCTCAATAGGCGAGGTCTGTTCGTCAAGCTCGTGACCATAAAGACAGAGGCCTGCTTCTAGTCTGAGCGAGTCGCGGGCGCCGAGCCCGCACGGGCGCACGGCCTCGAATTTCATCAATGTGTCCCACAAACCAGCGGCGTTCTGAGCCTCGACGGAGATTTCAAATCCGTCCTCACCAGTGTAGCCCGAACGGCAAATGTGACATGGATAGCCACCGATTTCGCCACGCACGGCATGCATGAATTTAAGCTCTGCGGCGTGAGGCCAAACTGACTTAAGAACATGAGCGGCTTCTGGGCCTTGAAGAGCAATCAAAGCGAGATCGGATAACGGTTTAAAACGAACGTGGCTTGCCAGATACCGCTTGATGTGAACGCCATCGATATCCTTTCGAGATGCGTTGAGGACGAGCAGGAGCGTTCCATCCTCTTCCGAACTTAGTGGCCTCGTCACCATCAAATCATCGACGATGCCACCGTTCTCGTTGAGCAGCTGAGTATAGCGCTGCTGGCCACGCTTCAGCCCCGTAATATCCGCCGGAACGAGGGCCTCGAGCGCACGCGCCACTGTTTCGTGGCGGCCATCGTCCGCCTTCAGTGCAGCGGGCCCCATGTGGCTGATGTCGAAGAGACCTGCGCGCGCGCGCGTCCACAAGTGCTCGTCAATGATACCCTTCTCATACTGCACGGGCATGTCGTAGCCAGCAAACGGTACCATGCGAGCACCGAGGCTCAGATGCCTAAAATGCAAAGGCGTCTGGCGCAATTCGGTCGGTAAATCGTCACGTCCGGACATTGCTAGCCTCACAGCTCTAAAGCGAATTACGTGCTTACAAGAGACTCCCTCTGTCGCGGAATCTGAGAGATTAGTCGAGACTGAAGGCTACTAGGCTCGTTTGCATCCTTCGGCGGGTCAAGCACTGAATACTCGGTCCCATTTTCCAAGGTATCATCCACACACGGTCCATTTGCCTGAAAAGCTTCGGGCGGTTGCTCCTTCGGCACAAGCCTGGATCTCAGGTGATCCTGCCGGTCCCTTCCGTATGTCATCTCTGCCCAACGCCGACTGAATCGAGCCCCGCATGACGTCAATGGAACGAAGCTCCCATCGACGATGTGTGAAGAAAAAATTGCCGCAGCCAAGCGCTTGGACCAATCCATACAGAACGTGGATGGCCAGCCACGAATGTCGCCGCTGTCCGGGAACGCGGACGTTTGAACATGTGAGCTGCTGCCGGTTTCACGGACACCAGGATAAGATGCTTTGGTAAAGCCGGAGGAGCTTGGAACGGCGTAGCTTTTAGAAAGTTCAAGGTTGGTCCGGGACCGACGATCACACCACGGCCCGCGTCAACCGCAATTTTGACTATCAGCGCGCAGCTGATTGTCAAACAAAAGCTGCTGAAGCCGGAGGGCGACAGCAGCTTAGATCAACTACATAAAATTGTCAGCTTAGGCGCGGCATTCAGGATGCTCGATCAAGTCACCGGGATCATCGCAACCGCTACCACCTGGCACGCGTGGTTTGCGGCGAGAAATTGTCATCTCGTCAGCATCACCCGACTTCAGGCCACGGCATTCTGGATGCTCGATCAAGTCACCGGGATCATCGCAACCGCTGCCACCTGGCACGCGGGGCCGGCGGCGATCAATCGTTGTCGGGGCCTTGCCGCCCGCGCTGTAACCTTGTTCCGATGCGAAGCTGTGACCCGGACTAATTGCTAGAGCCAAAACTCCGAACGCCAGTGTACTCGCAATTTTTGTTAACATTGCTGTCTCCGTTCTTTTCCGGCCTGGAGGACATTCCGCAGGCGGCGAGAGACGTACGGGTACGCAACTGACATTTGACTGATGATCGTTATCAGGAAGATGTCAGTTACATTGGCGCATGTAGCCCGACGAGCATTTTCAGCGCAATTTCTTGTTTGGGAACCAGCGAAATGACCGGCCAAAAACATCTTTACAATTTAGCGGCCCCATTGATGGTTCTCAGCGTTGGAGCGCTCTGGCTACTTCCCGCGACCGGGGTCTATAACGTACAATTCCGGCTAGGGATGACCGAGCGTGGCGGCGAAGCCATGAGTAAATTCTGGGGAGAGACACGGCGTGACGTCAGCTTCGACACTGCAACGGTTGATCGGGGATCGATCCGGAAAGTCGTCGCGACGTCAGGCCCGGTGCGGGCGCTCGTGACGGTTTCGATTGGCTCGCAAATTTCCGGCCAAATCGACAAGATCCACACAGATTTTAACGGCGAAGTCAAAGCTGGCGATGTGCTTGCGATCATCGACGCCCGAACTTTCGAATCGCGTGTTGCTCAGGCGAAAGCCGACCTCCTATCTGCTGAAGCATCGCTTCTCAATCACGATGCGATGCTGCGCCGATCACGTGCAATCAGCAAACAAGCTCAGCGGCACATCGAACGGCAAGAAGCACTGCAACACAAGGGAATCGCGGCAATTGCGACCGTCGATACTGCGAGCCGCGACGTCGATGTGGCAGCGGCCGAGCAAGATGCTGCGCATGCGCAGATTGCCATTGCAAAAGCGGTCATCGTTCAGAAGCAAGCGACCCTCCGTCAGGCGGAGGTCGATCTTGAGCGCACACGCATCATTGCGCCCGTTGATGGAACCGTTATCTCGCGCACGGTAGACGTTGGTCAGACCGTGGCGGCAAGCCTGCAGGCGCCTGAGCTTTTCAAAATTGCGCAAGATCTGCGCCGCATCCGAATAGAGGCGCAAGTTAATGAAGCTGATGTCGGCCAGGTTGCCGCCGGAAACCTAGTCACTTTCAAGGTCGATGCATATCCCGGCCGGACATTCGAGGGAACAGTCACCAAAGTGCGGCTCGCCGCCACAGAAATACAGAATGTCGTTACGTACACGGCCATCATCGAAGCTTCGAATGATGACCGAAAACTTTTGCCAGGGATGACCGCGACCGCTGAGATTGAGGTATCGAAGAAGGATGGCGTTCTTCGGATTCCCAATGATGCGCTGCGGTTTCGGCCGCGCATCGATCCTTCGCTCAATCCGGCTGATAGGATCAGTCGATGGATCTCGCAGTTGAAAACGGATGTGCAGTTGACTGCTGACCAGGAGCAAGCTGTGCGCAGTTCGACGCAAACGGCCGCACTCATCCAACCGATCACCGCCGGTCTTAATACCTCAGAAGCGATCGAAGCACCGGCGCTTCGGCAACGCTTTCATGTTGCGGTAGAACAAGCCGTTGGCCCGAAGCTTACTGGCGCACAGAAACAACTCTTCGACCAGTGGAAGCTAGAGCGTGAAAATCCCTCGTTCGGACACGTGCATTTGGTCGACAGTCGCGGCCGACTCGAACGGCGACCGGTGAAGCTTGGGGTGTCGGACGACCTCTCCACAGAAATTGATGGTCTCTCTGAGAATGAGCGCGTTGTCGTACGCGCCAGAAAGGCCGTCAAATGAGTTTTTCCGCAAATGTTTTGTATTTCGATGGCAACGGCCGGAACGCGCTTCGAGAGACCGCACACAGTATGCCTGCCGCGATGCCGATACCCGACAACCCCTACGTCATTTCATTTAGCTCCGTCTCGAAGCGGTATGTCATCGGCGGGCAGGCCGTACACGCACTCGACGACGTGAGCCTAAGCATTGCCGCAGGGGACTTCGTTGCCATTATGGGCGCATCCGGCTCCGGCAAATCGACGTTGATGAACCTGATCGGCGCACTTGATACGCCGACGACTGGCGAACTCTCGATCGAAGGGCGCAGCGTCAGAGGTTTGTCCAGCGAGGAACTCGCGGATTTTAGGAACAAACAAATCGGCTTCGTATTCCAACAATTCAACCTCCTTGCTCGGACATCGGCACTGAAGCAAGTCATGCTCCCGCTTCGATACGCGCGACCGCGTCTTGAGAACTTGGAATTGCGGGCGCGGCAACGGCTCGAGCAAGTCGGGCTTGGCGATCGGATCGATCATCATCCAAGTCAACTATCAGGTGGCCAACAACAGCGGGTGGCTATCGCACGGGCGCTTGTCAACAACCCGAGCATTCTGCTTGCCGACGAACCGACAGGCGCGCTCGACACAGCCACGTCGGCAGAAATAATGACTCTTTTTGAAAAACTGAATCGTGACGGCCTGACCATTATTCTGGTTACTCATGACAGCAGCATTGCCGACTATGCACGACGCAAAGTGACGTTGCGCGATGGGAAAATTGTTACCGATGTGTCGGCACTCGCTGGTTCAGTTCAAAATCGGGTGCCGGCATGAGTTTGTTCGACAGCGTCGAGTCGGCGTGGACAGCGCTGAAGTGCAACCTGCTGCGTTCGATTTTGACAACATTTGGCATCATCATCGGCGTGGCGTCCGTAATCGTGCTCGCCGCGGTCGGCTCGGGGGCTCGTCACGAAGTCGAGGAGCGGGTAGCAGGGCTTGGTTCGAACATGTTGGTCGTTTTTTCGGGCGCGCACCGCATCAACGGTCGCACCACAGGTACTGGGACCGAACGCCCACTTTCGGAAGCCGATTTAGGTGCCATTCGTGAGAAGGTGCGCGGCGTTGTTGCGGTCTCAGGTCAGCTCAGCGGTGCAGGGCCAATCGTTTATGGGAACGCGAACTGGACGAGCACTCTCACGGGCGTGCATTCCGAGTTTTCGCTTGTCCGAGAATGGCCCGTCATTCTCGGCCGCGACTTTACACTCTCCGACGTGCGCGGCAGTGCCAAGGTTGCGATCCTCGGACAGAGTGTTGTCGCTCAATTGTTTGCTGGTGCTGATCCAATCGGGGCGGCCATCCGCGTAAAAAACACGCCTTTTGAAGTAGTGGGAGTCCTTGGCCTCAAAGGCTCAACGAGTATGGGGCGCGATCAAGACGACGTCGTACTGATGCCGATGACGACGGCGCGTAATCAGATCGTCGGCAAAAGCCAACTCACGCCGGATCAAGCCGGACAGCTTTATATTAAGTTCGAACCTGACTTCGACCTGCCCGAGGCTCAGCTCGAGATCGAGCAACTTTTGCGTTCACGGCGCCGGATACCAACAGGTGGTGAAGACGATTTTGAAGTTCGCAATCTCGCCGAATTCATGAAAGCGCGCAACGAGGTGTTTAGCACGATGACGTATCTCTTGGCGGTGACCTCCATCGTTTCGCTGATCGTCGGCGGCATCGGGATCATGAACGTCATGCTGGTCGCGGTGACCGAGCGGACGCGTGAAATCGGGCTGAGAATGGCGGTTGGCGGACGGCGTCGCGATATCATGCGTCAATTTTTGCTTGAGGCAATTGCGCTATGCGCCATGGGAGGCTTGATCGGTTGCATAGTCGGGATTACGGCGGCGTACGGCCTTGCAAATGCGGTGGAGTGGCCGATCAGGATATCGCTCGACGTCATTGCCATTGCTCTATCGTTTGCAGCCGCGACCGGGATCCTCTTCGGGTATGTTCCGGCCCGGCGTGCGGCTGACCTCAATCCTATTGAAGCTCTTCGCAGCGACTGACGGGAGCGCAAAGTGCGTCAGAATTTTAAGCGAACGCCGGCACCGATCTTGTAGCGGTCGTAAGTGTCGCCACTGATCCGCTCTTCGACCCACTTGCCAAGCGTTGAGATGAAAACTTCCGTGTTCTTATCGGCATCGTAGGTTAGCGCCAGCGTGGTAACGAGTTTGCGATAGTCAAGATCGTCACCGAGCGCGTCTTCGCGCAAGTACGTCCCCGTCCCAACAAACCGCCACTGCGGCGCCAAACGCCAATCGACGGTCACTCCGTACGCCCGCACATCGTCGGCAAGGCCCAATGATGTGTTTGGTTCCTGCAAGAACCGCTCAACGATGCCAGTGATCTTGACGTCTTTGTTCGGCTGCCAAAAAACGTTGACGTCAATGTAATTGCTTGTGAAGCGGCGGAAGACGCTGTCGTCGAATTGGCGATGATTGACACGATAGCCGACATCGATGCGAAAGTTTTTATCAAACTTCAGTCGGGTGCCAGCAATGCCGTATTGCTCGGTCGCGTCGCGATTGATCAACGCGCCCGTCGTTTGATTGTAGTAATTGATCACGCTGGCGTCGACGATGGCGAACGGTTGGACGAAACTGTCGGTGAACGTCAGCAGGTTGACTTGCCCATCGGAACGAACGAAATCAAAAGCGCGATCTCTAATGCTGCTGAAGAATGGATCGCCGTTATCGACGTCATTGTCGAAGTTGTGCTCGACGTGCGATTTGCCGAGTACCTTCAAGCGGAAATTTTGGCCCTGATAGGAATAGTCCGAGTATGAGTGGATGATGTCGGCGCGTGCGAGCGAGATCAAGTCGCGCAGGAAGTAAGCGCCGGTCTTGAATGATTCAGCCGGGCTAATTCTGAACGCGGTGTCGAGTGCAGCTTTAAAGTCGGAGCGGTGGCTGATGTCGTCTTCAAAATCGACGAATTCAATGAAGCGTCCCTTCAGCGTCAGTCCGTAAAACTGGCCGGGCATGACGGCGCTGGCTTTCAGGCCACCTTCCAGCTTCACGAAGCCGGAAGCGTCCTTCTCGAATAGATTGTCTGGATTGGAATCGTAGCCGGCTTCTGTTTCAATATAAGGGCGGAAACTGTACGTCGGTGACGCTACGTCTGACGGCACCGGCGCTTGCTCAACCTGTTCTTGCTTGCGGCGCTCAGATTTGTCTTGAGCTTGCGAAACGGCTTCGCCCGCATTCAAGACGACTGCCAGACCAAGGGTCGTTGCGAGAATCGCCCGAGTGCTGCGCGACCAAGACATCAGAAGATTTCCGCTTTCGAAATGTTGCACCCTCGCACGGGGGCGACGGACTACTCTTCACAGAAGCGCTCAGATACTGATTCGATCAGCACTCAGAGTTATATATGGGCTGTGGCTTTCGCTGACAGCTATGTTGCTTTTACTTGAAAAAGTGACAATCGCGTGTGGCTGCAAAGAAACATCCAAGTTGCGAAATTGGAGTGACCTCGCGGTTTATCGGCCGAAGCGGTCGGCGTCATCATTGCTGTCGGACGAGTCGCCGGGTTTCTTGCCGGAAGTTTTGCCGTCATCTATTCCAGTGTTATTGCTGGAGGAGTTTCCTGATGAGCCTTTGCCAGACCCACCAGATTGCGAAGATCCGCTGCCGCCACGACCGCCGCCGGAGCCCTCGCCACTGCGATCGTCGCCGTCAACTTCGTCAGCACCGCGAAACCGGCGGTAAGCGAGTTCGTTGTCATTAGGCACACTACGGGCGGCCGCGATATCGACAGTTATGATAAACGCGCACAGCGTTGCGATGATCAGCTCGGCGACCACATTTTTTTTGCGGCTGATCAGGGCACAACACTCCGCACGAAAATTTCTCACGGGACGATCGATAACGTGCGCCATATTAACCGCTGGTGAACCAAATCGTGTCGCCGGTCAAAGGTCTGGTTGCGCTAAAATCGGTCGGCGTAATCATTGACGTTGCGACCATCGCCAGAAGAACCACCGCCGGAACCTGAACCGGAGCCTGACCCGTCACCGTCGGATCCGGACCCCGAATTAGAACCCGAGCCAGAGCTTCCGCTTGAATCTTCAGGACGGTCGTACCCGACGCGATCGCCACTACCGCTGATCCCGCTGCCGCTGCTTGTACTGCCGCCACCGCTGCTGCCACTTCCGCTTGTACCCGAGCCGCTCCTGTCGGCGTGGTCCCGGGTTCTATCATCGATAGATGGACCACTGGCAGCAGACGCATCAAAAATCACGACTGGATTTGCAATCGTGGCAGCAACAGCGAGGGCTGCAGCAAAACACCGAAAGCGCATTTATGTCTCCGGGTGTGAAATCGATTCTGACCCGAGGTTTTCACACCGACGGGGGCATAGCAACTGATTTTGTCATAACCTCCAAGTGTCGAGCCTTTGGTCGGACAGTCGCAACGTAATATTATTAACCAGCTTTGGACACTGGCTACCACAACTAAGCTGACGTTACGCTGACAAGAGGAATTGGACGCCTGCTGATTGCCTCCGGCTGGATCATCTTCTAGACTATCGGTCTACTGCCAATGAAATCTGAAACGCCGAGGTGAGTCATGCGTACCCTGGTCGTAGAAGATGAGCAGCAAATTGCAGACGACAT
>JANOCZ010000368.1:0-15264 GCA_031412455.1 Hyphomicrobium sp.
TCACGAAGTCGATGGCCGCGGAGCTCGCTGCGAAAAACATACGAGTCAACGCCATCAACCCGGTGATCGGCGAGACGGGAATGATCGAGCAATTCATGGGTGGCGCAGATACGCCTGCAAATCGCGCGAAGTTTGTCGCTGGAATTCCGCTTGGGCGATTTTCAACGCCGCGTGATATCGCCAATGCGGCGTTGTTCCTGGCTGATCCGGCGAGTTCGTTTATCACCGGTGTCGCCCTCGAGGTCGACGGCGGCCGGTGTATCTGATCGCGCGATCTGCCTCAGCGCTCTGCAGCTCGCGTTGACCGCGGCAGATTAAACCGGTCACGACTTTGATCCAGATCAAGGGCACCACCCCAGGAAAAAACGCGCCATGTATTGGCGAACGTTCCTCTTTCGCTGAGCTTTAGGAGGTTAACATGGGGCGCTTAACTCACAGTAGGCGAGCAACCGTTTATGTTCGAAGTTTGCGAAATGTCGTTGCAAACTGGTATGGCGCACCAAGCGCAAAGCAATTGATCGGCAATTTTCCGATAGCCGATAGCTCGGCAACCGTCTCTTCCTGGGCGCAGACAGGATTTATCACTACAATGGTCTGGGGCGCTCTCGCATCAGGCGCTGCCATTTCGCTCAGTTTCTAATCGAAGGTTATCTCGCAATGCCCATCACAGAGTTCACGCCTATCGCATCGCTGGTCGGGGGTGTGCTGATCGGAGCAGCAGCGGTGTTGCTGATGCTGTCGACTGGACGTATCGCCGGCGTGAGCGGTTTCGTCTCGCGCCTCCTGCCGCCGTATTTAGACGATTTATTTGCTATCCGGGCTGCGTTCGTTGCCGGTCTCGTGGCGGCCCCATTTATTTATTCGCTGCTCACAGGCACAGCCATTGCCCCCACCGTGGCGACCAGTACTCCGCTTCTCATTGTTGCGGGACTGTTGGTTGGTTTTGGGTCTGTGACCGGAAGCGGATGCACGAGCGGACATGGCGTTTGTGGACTGGCTCGCAGGTCGACCCGGTCGCTCGTGGCTACCGGTACGTTCATGGTCGCTGGCATCGCGACGGTATTCGTCGTCCGTCACATCATTGGAGGTTGAGATGGCAATCGCGGTAACGTTTCTCGCAAGTCTGCTGTTTGGTCTCGGCCTTGTCGTGTCCGGCTTGGCCAACCCGGCTAAGGTTCAGAATTTTCTCGATGTCGCGGGTGCGTGGGATCCAAGCCTTGCATTTACGATGGCCGCTGCCGTCGCGACGACGGCTCTCGGCTTTTGGTTCGTTCTCAAGCGCGACACGCCCCTGTTTTCCGAAGTGTTCCATCTGCCGACGGCGGAAGAAATCGACGGTAAATTGATTGCCGGCGCGGCTTTGTTTGGCGTCGGCTGGGGACTGGTTGGCTACTGCCCTGGCCCGGCCATCACGGCACTTACGCTTGGCGGCGTTCCAACACTCACCTTCGTGGCGGCGATGCTGGCTGGAATGATGCTCAGCCGCTTTTTGTTAGCGCCAGCGCCACAATCTAGCCCGGCGCGAAATTGACGCTGCATATAAGCTTAATGAGGACGACCATGATCAGCATTCCACATGCCGTCGATATGACGATCAAACCGGAGGTTAAGGGCTTCTTCGACGAAGCCACCAACACCGTCAGTTATGTCGTCAAAGACCCGCATTCGAACGCGTGCGCCATTTACGATAGCGTCATGGACTTTGACTATGCAAGCGGGCGAATTGCGTATGAGGCTGCCGATGAAGTCATCCGCTATGTTCAAGACAAAGGTCTGCAAGTCGAGTGGCTCATCGAAACGCATGCGCATGCCGATCACCTCTCCGCCGCGCCCTACATTCAAGGGAAGCTCGGTGGCCGGATCGGCATTGGCAAGAACATCAAGGTCGTGCAGGAAGTCTTCGGGAAAATCTTCAACGAAGGCACCGAGTTCCAGCGCGACGGCAGCCAGTTTGATCGTCTGTTCGGCGACGGTGACACTTACACGATTGGAGGTTTGGAGGCGTTTGCGTTCGATACGCCTGGCCACACACCAGCGTGCATGACCCACGTCATTGGTGATGCGGCGATTGTCGGCGATACACTATTTATGCCTGATGGCGGCACGTCGCGCGCGGATTTTCCCGGCGGCGATGCGAGGATTTTGTATCAATCGATCCAGCGTGTTTTGAGCTTGCCGCCGCAGATGCGACTGTTCATGTGTCATGATTATGCGCCGGGTGGCCGTGAGATCAAATGGGAGACATCGGTCGCTGAGCAGCGCGCCAGCAATATTCACGTGCGCGACGGCATTACAGAGGATGAATTCGTCAAGCTGCGCACCGAGCGCGACGCGACGCTGGCACTTCCAAAGCTCATCATCCCGTCGATCCAAGTGAATATTCGCGGCGGCAATCTGCCGGAGCCTGACGCCAGCGGTAAACGGCACCTCAAGGTGCCAATAAACGAACTTTAAGAAGTAACGCAGGGACGAGGTCAAACCTATGATGATTAAGAAGCTGACAGACATACTGTCAGTCGCGCCTCAACTTGCACCCGCAGATGTCTGATATTCGCGCATGGACGACAGGTCAGGACACGTGGGCCTTCACGAACCGCATCTCGCAGGTTGGTGCGGCGCGCACTGCGATTGAAGCAAATTTGAAGGATACGGGGTGATGCCCCTTCAAGATATTCTTGCAACGTTTTCCGGAACGCTCGTCGGCTTCGTTCTTGGCCTCATTGGCGGCGGCGGTTCGATCTTGGCCGTCCCGCTATTGGTTTACGTTGTTGGCGTCAGTTCACCGCATGTTGCGATTGGAACGAGCGCAGTCGCGGTGGCGCTCAGCGCTCTTGCCAACCTGATTGGCCATGCCCGCGAAGGCAACGTCAAGTGGCGTTGTGCGCTTGTGTTTGCCACTGCCGGAGTGGTCGGCGCGGTTATCGGATCGACGTTTGGCAAGCAATTCGACGGTCAGAAGCTGCTTGTTTTATTTGGCGCGGCTATGATCGTTATTGCGGGCGTGATGTTCTTTAAAACGTCGACCGATGGCGACATTAATGTGCGCTTGAACCAGAAAACGGCGCCGGATCTTATGCCTGACCTGCTGGTCTATGGCGTGGGCGCTGGTGCGCTATCAGGGTTCTTTGGCATTGGCGGAGGCTTTCTCGTCGTTCCGGGACTGATGGCCGCGACCGACATGCCACTCATATTCGCTATCGGTTCATCGCTGGTTTCGGTTGCAGCATTCGGCTTCACAACGGCTAGCAATTACGCTTTGTCAGGATTGATTGACTGGCGGCTTGTTGCCTACTTTCTCGTTGGCGGCGTTGCCGGTGGTCTCGCCGGCCGCCAACTCGCTGGCATTCTCGCGCCACGGAAACAATTGCTCTCACAGATTTTTGCCGGCATTGTCGCCGTCGTTGGAATCTACGTCGTGTGGCGCGGTCTGTCCGTATTCTTCACCTGAGCTCCGTATGATCACCATCCTTACTCTGTATCGAATCGCGCGATTCAACTTAGGCGTTACCTTTGTATTTCTGGCGGTTGATCGGCAAAATGCTCGTGCGAATGTTCGTACCTGACAGCAAGGCGTTGGCGACCGCCGGCAATACGACCGGTGTCCCGGGCTCGCCAACTCCGGTTGGAGGCTCGGCAGATGGTACAATGTGGACTTCGACATTCGGCATCTCGGACATGCGTAGAACATCATAGCCGTCGAAATTATTCTGTTCGACGATACCGTCCTTCATCGTGATCGCGCCCTTCAGAGCCGCGCCGAGGCCGTAGCCTAATCCACCTTCCATCTGCGCTTTGACGACGTCCGGGTTGACAGCGATGCCGCAGTCAATGGCGCAGACGACGCGATCGACTTTGACGGAGCCGTCATCCCTAAAGGAAACTTCAGCGACATTGGCGACAAACGATTTAAAGCTTTCGTGCAGTGCGACTCCGCGCAGTCTTCCATCTGGCAGTTTTGTCCCCCAGCCGGCTTTTTCCGCCGCAAGTTTCAAGGCACCGGCGTGGCGGGGATGTTTGCTCAGCATGGCCATGCGAAATTCTACGGGATCGCGGCCCGATTCCTTGGCAAGAATGTCGATCATATGTTCGGTCGCGTGTGCAGTATGAGTGGATCCAACCGAGCGCCACCACAGTACGGGCACGCCAGCTTTTTGTGTGTGGAGTTCGACTTGCAGATTGGGGATGGAGTATGGAAGGTTTGAGGCGCCTTCGACCGAGGTGCTATCGACGCCGTCTTTCACTGTTTGGCTTTCGAACGGTGTTCCAGCCATGATCGATTGGCCGACGATGCGATGCAGCCAGGCCGAGACGTTGCCGTCCTTATCGAGGCCCGCTTTGATGCGGTGAACATAAATCGGGCGATACCAGCCGCCCTTAATGTCGTCCTCCCGGGTCCAAATCACTTTGATTGGGACAGGCTTGCCGTAGGCCTTAGCGATCTCGCAGGCTTCGCGAACGTAGTGGCAATCGGCAATAGCCCGGCGACCGAACGAGCCGCCCGCCCAGACAGTGTGTAGTTTGACTGCCTCGGGCTTGAGTCCCAGCGTCGCGCACGCCGCGCCGTGATCAAGCGTCTGCATTTGCGAGCCGGTCCAAATTTCGGCGGTCGAGCCGTCATAGCGCACGACGCAATCCATCGGCTCCATCGGTGCGTGCGCCAAATATGGAAATTCGAAATCAGCCTCGATCACCTTGGCGGCGGAGGCGAATGCAGCATCGACATCGCCTTCCTTGCGGGCCGTGAGGCCGGGCTTGTCGAGTAGCTGACGATAGCTGGCGATGATCTCCGTCGTTCCTCGTCTTTCAGCTTTGCTATCGTCCCACTTCACGTTCACAGCGCGCTGGCCTTGCAGAGCCGCCCAAGTATTTGCTGCCAGCACGGCGATGCCCTGCGACACTTGCAAGACTTTCACGACGCCTTTGATTTTTTCGGCGGCGCTGGCGTCGAACGATGCCACAGTCGCGCCGAACATCGGGGGGCGAGCTATGGTCGCGACAAGCATTCCGTCGAACTGGTAGTCAATCGTGAATTTTGCAGCGCCGGTGGACTTGGCTTTGCTATCTACTCGCGGGAACGACTTGCCGATGAAGACGAAGTCTTTTGGATCTTTCAATGGGACTTTTTCCGGCACAGTTTCGGCTGCGGCTTTGACCGCGAGATCGCCTAGCGTGGCGGTTTTTCCGGACGGGTGTGATACGACGCCAGCTTTCACGGTGATTTCGCCAGCAGGCAGTTTCCAATCTCGGGCAGCTGCTGCAACGATCATTGCTTTGGCGACGGCGCCGGCTTGGCGATACTGATCATAGGAGTTGGAAAGTCCCGACGAGCCGCCAACGCCCTGCACGCCGAACGATAGATTTTTGTACTTGTCGGCGTCGGCCGGGGCGAACTCGGTTGTTATTTGTGCGTGGCTCGCGTCCAATTCTTCGGCCACAAGGGTCGCGAGGCCGGTTGCGGCGCCTTGGCCTTTGTCCAGATGCTTGATGATGACTGTCACAGTGTTGTCGGGCGAAATCTGCACGAACGGATTTGGGGCGAGGAGTTCGCCTGCGCCGCCGGCCGCCTTGGCGCTGCGCACAGAGCCGGGGAGTGGCGCGGCTAGTCCCAAGATCAATCCAGCGCCAGCGCCGCCTGAAATTTTCAGAAATAAGCGTCGCGAAGCTTCGGGGCGGAGAGCTGGCGCCGCTTCAGGCATTGCGAAAATTCCGGTCAGGTCAGAAGTTTTCATTGAAACCTCACTATCGATAAACAGGTTTGTGGCGACGGGCTTCGCATCACTTGCGTCATAGCGCTCCTATGACTTCGGGCACGGTGCGCCAGCTGAGGCCCAGGCTTTAAGCTCGGTTACGAATTGAGGATGCGGTGTGGAAACTGGCGCGCGATCGCCGCCAGGAGCCCAGCCCCACAACACCAGTTTGTCATGGGCCATGTGCTCGACGAGAGCCTCAATGTTCTTGCCGCCGTTACGCTTCTCGTCGATGAGCGTCGTGCAAAGGTCGGCATCATTGAGGCCCTGCCAGCCTTGCGAGAGCGGTGCGAGGTGCCACGTCGGTGCACCAGGTACGCCCGAATATTCATTGTTCTCGTCGCGGTGACAGGCGTTGCATCGGGCGTTGACGAAGCCCAAGCCGTCGGGACCGCGAACAATATTCTGCAAATGCTTGTGACGATCATCGCCCTGCCGCGGGTGGTCGTCGCGCGGATGGCAGTTCATGCAGCGCGGATGGCGCAGAACCGCAGCCACAGGTTTAAAGAGTGCGCCGTCGTCAGATTTAGCTGCAGCATTCTCTGGCGCTTCAGTTTTAAGAGGCGTTGCCGGCGCGGTCTGCGCGTTTGCTGGCGTTATCTGATTTTTCGAGACGCTGACAGCCGAAGCGGCAGCCATCACCGCAATGATCGCTACCAAAACCGGCGCAAATGATCGTATCCGTTTGTGTACCATTTCAAACCCTCAGCCGACCTCGCGAACATTCAACCGGAAATCGTTTTTGCAGCTTCGTGGATGGCGGCGCGGATACGCTGATAGGTGGCGCAACGGCACACGTTGCCATCCATAGCCTTGTTGATGTCGTCGTCGGTCGGCTTGGGAATTTGTGACAGCAGACCGACTGCCGACATGACTTGGCCAGACTGGCAATAGCCGCATTGAGCGACGTCGAGCCTGATCCAGGCGGCCTGGACTGCTGCGGCCACGTTACCTTTGATGCCCTCGATCGTCTCGACATTGCGACTGGCTACATCGCGCACTTGGATTTGGCACGATCTGACAGCTTCGCCGTCGAGGTGCACGGTGCAGGCGCCGCAGAGTGCCACGCCGCAGCCGAATTTTGTGCCAGTCAACTTGAGCTCATCGCGGATTGCCCAAAGTAGAGGGGTCTCGGGATCGACTTCGAGCGTTCGCGGCTGACCGTTCACTTTAAAAGATGTGGGCATTTCTTCGTCCCCTAAGGTCTTGGTTAGGTCTTTAATCTAAGGAGCAGTGCCAAGTTAGTGGTGGAAGGAGCGGCGATAGTTTCAGTTCCGGTTTGGACCGCCGCTTTGAGCTAAAAGCACAGCCTCCCGCTATTTGTTCCAAAGTAGAATGCGACGCAGTACATTGACCTGGCCAGGTGGCTCCGATGCTTATTTTTTAAGCGGGGTTGTCTCGGCGAGGCAAAAAGCCCATTATCTGGTCGGAGGCTGGCGGCGGACGAGTCTGTCGCCAACCGGGTCAGGTCCGGAAGGAAGCAGCCCTAACGATTTTGGATTCGGGTCGTTCGCCAGTCTCTCTTATTTTCTTTCGTTCATCGGCATATTCGAGTTGACCGGGGACTTCCCCCAAGGGTTTGGTCCGGTAGCGGCGATGCGCGCCGCCCTTTGCCCACTTGCGGCGTTGCGCGCCGACTTGCCCCCTCCCTCGCTCGCCGGTAAAGCATGCAGGAATATGGCCAAGAAAAATTCAACAGACACCGGCACCGGTAGCGACGGCTCTGGACAGCCCTATGTCGTTTTAGCGCGAAAGTACCGGCCGGCATCATTCGACGATCTGATCGGCCAATCGGCCATGGTCACGACGTTGCGCAACGCGTTTGCTTCGGGGCGAATTGCTCAGGGTTACATGCTGACCGGTGTTCGCGGCGTCGGCAAAACAACGACCGCGCGAATTCTCGCGCGAGCGCTCAACTATGAGGCGCCAGGTGTCGATCGGCCGACGATCGACATGCCCCGGCTCGGGGTTCATTGCAAAGACATCATGGAGGGACGGCACCCCGACGTCTTTGAGATGGACGCCGCGTCCAACACTGGCATCGACAATATTCGCGAGATCATCGAAAGCGCGCAGTACACGCCGCTCGTTGCGCGAACCAAAGTTTTCATCATCGACGAAGTCCACATGTTGTCGAAAGGCGCGTTCAACGCGCTTTTGAAGACGCTCGAAGAGCCGCCCGGTCATGTTCGCTTCATCTTCGCGACGACCGAGATCCGCAAGGTGCCGGTGACGGTGCTATCGCGATGCCAGCGCTTCGATCTGCGGCGTGTCGAGCAACCGGTTCTAGCCGCGCATTTCGCAAGAATCGTGACCAATGAAGGCGCGCGAGCTGACGACGATGCGCTGGCTTTGATAGCACGCGCTGCCGAAGGATCGGTGCGCGATGGCCTGTCCATTCTCGACCAAGCAATCGCGATGGGAGAAGGGCACTTATCGGCACTTAAGGTCCGGGACATGCTTGGCTTGGCCGACCGGGCACGCGTCTTCGATTTGCTGGAAGCCATTTTTCGGGGGGATGCCGCATCGTCACTCATGGCGCTCGGTGGCCTCCACCGCGACGGGGCCGAAGCCGCTCAGGTTGTGTCGGACTTAGCCGAAGCGGTTCACGTCGTGGCCCGCATCAAGGCAGTTGGTGAGGAGCCGGCGGGAGAAGGGCTATCAGCGGAAGAGAAAAAGCGCGGCACCGCGCTCGCGTCACGCCTGTCGATGCCGTACCTATCTCGAGCTTGGCAAATGTTGCTCAAGGGGATCGAAGAAACGGCGCGGGCTCCAGCTCCGCTCGCTGCCGCTGAAATGGTGCTGATCCGGCTCGTGTACACCGCCGATCTGCCCACGCCTGATGATCTCATTCGCACCCTGGGCGGCGGTGCGGTTCCGGCGCGAGGTTTGGGCAAGCCGCAGGTCAACGCTGAGGCTGGTGATCCGCGTGGCCCGTTAAACGCCTTGCCGGGGGCAGCTTCGTCTTCGCCGACGCAGAATTTGGGCCCAGGCATCGACCTTGATGATTTTGCTGACCAAGACGATTTAGCATTTGACGATGAGACGGAGATTGCCAATTCGAGTTCGAGTTCGCCTGGAGCAAAGCTTGACTCGTTCGCAGCGGTCGTGGCGCTCGTGCAGCAAAAGCGGGACGCGAAACTCAGGCTGCACCTCGAAGATCATGTCAGTTTAGTAAAGTTCGATGCGGCGGCGGGTTCGATCGACATATTCTTGCTTCCCGGTGCGCCTCCTGAAATTGCCAATGAGCTGCGTGAGAAGCTCAATTCTTGGACCAATCGGCGGTGGGTTGTCGTACTGTCGAAAGCGGCCGGCGCGCCAGCAATCGGCGTCGTTCGGCGCGAGCGCGAGGCTCAGGAATTGGAGTCGCTCAAAGCGCACCCAGCGGTGCGCGCCGTGCTGGCCGTGTTTCCAGAGGCGAGGTTAGAAGTTCGGGCCGTACAGCCGCTGTCGATCCTCGATATCGACGCGGACAATGAAAGTGCAGCCGGTTGAGATTATTAGGTTTGATTTCTCGCAGCGAGGACATTGATGAAAGACATCATGGGAATGATGAAGCAGGTCGGGCAAATGCAGGCTCGTCTGAAAGAAGTTCAGGAAGAACTGGCGAACGCCGAAATTGACGGGCAATCTGGTGGCGGCCTTGTGCGCGTGACGCTCGATGGTAAAGGCGAAGTCAAGCGATTGCGGATCGATCCAAGCTTGATGAAACCGGAGGACGTCGAAATTCTCGAAGACCTCATCGTTGCCGCCGCGGTCGATGCGCGTACCAAGGCCGATGCTCAGATGCAGGCCAAGATGGCTGAAGTCACGGGGGGGCTGCCGCTACCTCCTGGTATGAAGCTGTTTTGATGAGACATAATTTCAAACTCTCGGTTCATGTCTAAAAAACTTGCAGGACCTGAGATCGAGCGCCTCGTGCAGTTGCTGGCACGTCTGCCGGGGCTCGGGCCACGCTCGGCGCGCAAAGCCGTACTCGCCTTGCTGAAGCGTCGTACCGATTTGCTCATCCCTTTGTCGGAGGCGATGCAGCAGGCCATCGAGAAGATCGCTGAATGTCCGACGTGCGGCAATCTTGACACGGTTTCTCCGTGCAGCATTTGCCAAGATCCGCGCCGCGACGACAGCATGATCGTCGTGGTCGAGGAGGTTGGTGACATCTGGGCGCTGGAGCGCGCGAATATTATCGCGGCGCGCTATCATGTTCTTGGCGGGCATTTGTCGCCGCTCGATGGGATTGGGCCTGAACAACTGAATCTGAGTCGATTGGTAGGCAGGGCCCGCGAGGGTGCCGTGACCGAGGTACTGTTGGCGCTCAATGCCACCGTCGAGGGACAATCAACCGCTCATTATGTCAGTGATCTGCTGGCTGGAACCGGCGTTACAGTCTCGCGGCTCGCGCAGGGCGTTCCTATGGGGGGCGAGCTGGATTATCTCGACGAAGGCACGCTTGCAGCTGCTTTCAAAGCGCGACGAAAAATTTGATGTTTTTCGCACGACGCTTAGGACAATCGAAGCGTTGTGGCGGACCGGATCGCCAAAGGTAGATGATGGCAGACGCCACGCCCCCACACCAAGCGGCGCCTCTCAGGCAGCGTAACGCGCCACCGGCGAAGTTCGTCACCGGGTCGATCTTGAAGCATATTCTGACCATGACGAGCGCGGGCGCGATCGGCTTGATGGCGATTTTTGCCGGCGATCTTGCGAACATATTGTTCCTCGCACGGCTTGGAGACGACGCGATCGTGGCTGCGATCGGTTATGCCAGTTCGATACTGTTTTTCTCGACGTCGATCGGGATTGGTCTGTCGATTGCCGCGACTTCGCTCGTGGCGCCTGCCGTCGGTGCCGGGTTCATGGTGCGCGCGCGGCGGCTTTCGGCACATGCCCATGTGCTCACGTTCGTTGCGTCGGCGATCCTCAGTCTCATCTTGTGGTTTGAAATCGAGTGGTTGCTCACCCTCCTTGGTGCGCGCGGACGCGCACATGATTTAGCGACGCTCTATTTGATGATTCTGTTGCCGACGTTACCCATGCTCGCGCTGGGGATGACCTCCGCTGCCGTATTGCGTTCGGTCGGAGATGCGCAGCGCGCGATGCATGTGACCCTGTACGGCGCGATCGTGAATACGGCGTTGGATGCCGTGCTAATTCTCTATTTGGACTGGGGCATTTTCGGTGCTGCGATAGCCTCGACGTTGGCACGACTTGTCGTCATGGGCATCGGCTTATACGGCGTGATCGCTGTGCATGGTTTGCTCAGCCGGCCAAAACTCGCGACGCTTCGCGTCGATGCTCCAGCTTTTGCGGCAATCGCGGTTCCCGCCGTCCTTACCAACGTCGCCACGCCGGCGGGCAATGCTTATGTCACGTCAGCCATTGCCGCTTTCGGTGACCCTGCGGTTGCCGCCTGGGCCATTATTGGGCGCATCATTCCCGTAGCCTTCGGAGTGATTTATGCACTGTCGGGCACTGTGGGACCCATACTTGGACAGAACTACGGAGCGGGAAACGGTCAACGCATGCGTGAGGTCTTCACAAAATCGTTGGCCGTGACGGCGGCATTCACATTGCTCGCGTGGGGTGTTCTCGCACTGGCAGCTGACGCGATCGCTGAGATATTCAACGCCGGTGGCGAGACGCGGACTCTGATCGTCTACTTCTGCCGTTGGCTGTCGCCCCTGTTTGTGTTTCTCGCCGCATTGTTCGTGTCGAACGCCGTATTCAACACGCTTGGACGGGCCCACTACTCGACAGTGTTGAATTGGGCACGCGCAACGATCGGGACCGTTCCATTCGTCATGGCCGGCGCCGCATTAGACGGGGCTGCGGGCGTCTTAGCCGGTAATATGGTTGGCGGAATCGTGTTTGGATGCTTCGCTGTGGCGTCCGGGCATCAACTGATTACGCACCGTCAAAAATATATGTCTTAGTGGGGAAGATGTTTCGACTTGGCGTTTCTTCGTCAATCGACTACCAGTCTTGCCTCTCTTGGCAAACAGGGTTAATTTTCGTTCTCCCAAGAAAAATTGCGGGCGCTTCTGGTGTTGAAAAAAACGGCCGATTGGCTTGTGCCTCCGTATGTCAGGACTGGGCTGCTCGATCTTCCTCGGCATCACAAGCGCGTCCTCCTTGTGGCGATGGATGCGCTGATTTTGACTTGCTTGCTGTGGGCCGTAAGTTCTCTGAGGAATCAGGCTCCGTTTTGGCCGGCAGACGCAAAGTCCGGATTGCTTCTTCTGGCCGCTCCTGTGTTGACGATTATCGCTTTCGCTTACTCGGGACTTTATCGTCTTGTGACGCGATTTTTGGGATCGCGTGGTAATACCCAAATCGTCGGCGCGGTTGCGATCTCCGTTCTCGTCTGGACCCTTATGGTTTTCATGTCGGGCCAGTCGGGCGTACCTCGGTCCGTCATCGTGAGCTATGCCGTCGGGGCGGTCATTGCGACTATGCTTTCCCGGCATGTGATCGGTTTATTTCTCGCCCATTCGGGCTTCGATCTGTCGCGGCTCAATGCTCAGAGTCGCCACGGCGTGATCATTTATGGAGCCGGGTTCGGGGGAATCGAACTGGCGCGTTCGCTCGCGCGTTTGCCCGGCCGCGACGTCGTCGGATTTTGCGATCCGACGCCGACGCTTTGGGGGCAGTACATCGGTGGAATAAAGGTCTACAGTCCGGAAAAGCTCGCACAGGTCATTGCACGCTTTGACGTTCGTGAAATTCTACTCGCCATGCCGTCCAGCAAACGTCACCTGCGCCGAACGGTCATGAAGGAGCTCGAAGGTCACCCAGTGACGGTAAAGGTCATGCCATCTCTGGAGGACATTGCGGCGGGTAAAGTTGCCGTTACGGATTTGCGCCCCCTCGACGTCATCGACCTGTTGGGCCGCGATAGCATTCCTGCGATTCCAGGCTTACTGACGCGTAACACAAAGGGGAAAAGTGTTCTCGTCACGGGGGCTGGGGGTTCTGTCGGCTCAGAACTCGTAAGGCAAGTGCTACGCCAAGCTCCGCATCGCTTGATCCTCCTCGATATTTCCGAGCCCGCCCTCTTCGAAATTGAGATGGAGGCTCGAGGGGTAATCAGCACAGCGCCCGAAGGGCCCGAGATTGTGGCCGTGCTGGGCTCTGTTCTCGACAGTCAGGTGATTTCAGAAACGATTGTGAGGTTCGGCGTCGAGACCATTTATCATGCTGCCGCTTACAAACACGTGCCCATGGTCGAAGCCAATCCGGGCGTTGGGCTCAGTAACAATATTTTTGGAACGGAAGTCGTAGCCGATGCAGCCTTGGCTCACGGCGTCGAGCGCGTGGTTTTGATTTCGACCGACAAGGCCGTTCGTCCGACGAATGTTATGGGGGCGAGTAAACGGCTCTCCGAACTTGTTCTGCAGGCAAGAGCATCTCAAAATCCATCGACCGTTTTCACGATGGTTCGATTCGGGAATGTCTTGGATAGCTCAGGATCCGTCGTCGGGCGGTTCAGGCGACAGATCAACGCGGGAGGGCCTGTCACCGTTACCCACCCCGACATTATCCGATATTTCATGTCGATACCTGAGGCTGCATCGCTGGTCATTCAGGCAGGTGCCATGGCGAAGGGCGGAGAGGTCTTCGTGCTCGATATGGGCGAGCCAGTGAAGATTGATGAGTTGGCGCGTCTTATGGTCCGCTTGAGCGGATTGGAAATTCGCGACAACACGCACCCAGAAGGCGACATCGAGATTGCCTATACGGGTCTCAGGCCGGGTGAAAAGCTCTACGAAGAGTTGCTGATCGGCGGGGCTACGACCGGTACCGAGCATCCTCGAATTTTGCGGTCCGACGAACCGTTCCTGACGCCGGCAGAGCTGCTACGCGAACTCAATTTGTTGCGCGCGGCGATTGGTAATCGTGACGTCGATACAATACAAGCCGTGCTAATGCGGACGGTTGAGGGTTACCGTCCCGACCGGGATGGCGAGGCGCTGCAAAACGCTCCGTCTGCCAGTTGGATTGCGCCGTCGAGAACGCTTCACTAAAGCGTTCCTTGGGCGATGGCGTCGGTGATCAATAGACTCGTTGGGACGGGTACCGGGTCGCAACTTGCATTGACCCGGCGTCTTAGTTTTCATATGTGACACCAATGGCCCTTTTGCCCATCATCACATTACCTGATCCAATTCTGCGTAAGATTTCGGATCCGGTAGAGACTATAGACAGCAGCGTCGTTCAGCTTGTGGACGATATGCTGGCGACGATGTACGCCGCGCCGGGCATTGGATTGGCCGCAATACAGGTGGGTGTGCCAAAGCGGGTCGTCGTTCTCGATGCGGCGGACGATGGACAGCCCCGACAGCCTTTGGCGATGATAAATCCCGAGATCGTGGCGCTGGGTCCCACGACGCGGCTCTATGAGGAGGGTTGCCTGTCGATCCCCGACATTCACGTTGAGATCGAACGTCCCGATGCGGTGACGGTTCGTTTTCTCGATCGCGATGGGCGGAGACAAGAACTGGCCGCGACAGGTCTCCTTGCCACGGCAATCCAACATGAACTCGATCATCTCGATGGGCACCTGATCATCGATTTCATGTCGAGGCTCAAGCGGGATATCGTCATTCGCAAGTTCAAGAAGCAGGCGCGCTGATCGACGAACCGCGGTCGTCGCGATGAGGTATCATGGCGCTGAAAATCGTATTCATGGGAACGCCGGTTTTTGCCGTGCCGGTCCTGCACGCAATCCTTGGTGCGGGGCATCACGTTGTTGCCGTGTACAGTCAGCCTCCGCGACGGTCTGGGCGGGGATTGAATGAGCAGCCGTCCCCTGTGCACCGGGCGGCTGATGCGAAAGGTTTAACCGTTCTTACGCCACTCAATTTCAAGGGCGACGCCGATAGGGCGTTGTTTGCTGCGCACAATGCGGACGTTGCGGTGGTTGTCGCCTATGGGCTGATATTGCCAGAAACTGTGCTGGCTGCGCCGCGGCTGGGCTGCTTCAACGTGCATGCTTCGAAGCTGCCGCGGTGGCGTGGTGCAGCACCCATTCAAAGGGCTATTATGGCCGGCGATAAAGCCACCGCCGTCATGGTTATGCGTATGGAGCGCGGCCTCGATACTGGGCCTATCTGCCTTGAGAGTGAAGTCGGGATCGAAGAGAACACAACGGCTGGGCAGCTCAGCGATGTCCTCTCTCAATTAGGTGCAGGGTTGATGGTCGAGGCGTTGAGCGCGCTCGAGGGTAAGCGTTTGAATTGCACGCCGCAAGACAGCGTTGGCATCACTTACGCCGCCAAGATCGACAAAGCCGAGACGCGCATCGACTTTGGGCGCAACGGTCATCAGGTCGCCGATCACATCCGAGGATTGTCGCCAGCACCCGGCGCGTGGTTCGAGTTCGACCAAGACGGCCGGCGCGAACGCGTCAAAGTTCTCAGTGCTATTGCCGTTGAAGGGGCGGGGAAGCCCGGCTCCGTTATCGATGACCAATTGACGATCGCTTGCGGTGCGGGCGCCGTTCGTCTCTTGCAGCTGC
>JANOCZ010000369.1:0-6510 GCA_031412455.1 Hyphomicrobium sp.
AAGCGCGTCGTCTGCACCTGGTTCGGGTTCAGCAACGGCCGCCACACGTGCCGGCCGTCGGCTGCGTGTATCGCCAGTCCGTCGTTGTCGTGGACGGCGGGGCGGAAATCCTGGAACGCATGGTCGTTGCGCTGATCGAACAGAAACATGCTGGTCAGCGGCGCTAGTCCTGCATTGACGATCTCGCGGCGTGGAAACAGCGTTACGTTGACGTCGAAGACAGTTTGCTCGCCCGGTCTAATTACGAAATGATAGGCGCCAGAGATCGATGGACCGTCGAGCAGCGCGTGGACATTGATCGCCGAGTCAGATGTCGGCTTCTCGATCCAAAATTTGGTGAAGCGGGGAAATTCCTCGGCACCCCCGCCGACCGTATCAATCGTTATTCCACGCGCCGATAAGCCGTAATTTTGATTACGGCCGAGGCTGCGAAAATAGCTGGCGCCATTGAACGCGGCGACCTCATCGTTGACGTTGGCCTGGTTCATCGATCCATGGATGCGAAACCCCGAGTACGCGAACTCACCGGTTTGCGGCACCTTTCCATCGCTGAGGCCGAAGGAGAACTGATCGCGGCTCGCGGTCAAAAGTTGTGCGCCGCCGTCGTCGACGACAAAAACATCGACGGGGTCGTGGTGAATGAAGCTCGCCAGAAAAAACTGCAGGTTCAAGCGCGCTTTGTTGGACTCGCGCCAGACGGCGCGTTCGGGCCGATAGCGGATATCGCGGTATTCATCATAGCCGAACGTGTCGAGCGGGGCCGGGGGGCGGTAGTTCGACCGGGCGAACGGCGTCATGGATAATTTTTCCGCCTCGCGATCGACGTCCGCTGGGGAAAAAGGGACGCCGCCGGCCTCCGCCCGCGAAGCCGGGAGTGCCGCCAAGGCCGACATTGATGTCAAAAGCGACGCAAACGTCCGTCTCGTCATTGCAACCATAACGATGGGCCTACGGGTCAGATTGAGAAATCGCAAGGCAGTGCCGCGCAAACCTGCTGCGCTGCCGTCGAGCTTGAGAAGAGGCGACTACTGTGTAAACGCCGATCGGCCTGTTTGGGTTCGCTACGCGGTCCATCCTCTGTTGACGGGCCACGCCCGCGCACGCCGTTACAACCTAAGGGACGTTGGCGTGAGACGCTTAGGTCCGCCGCGCCAGCCCGCCGCGCCTTGTCGCCGTTTGCGCCGGCGAGTGGCCATGCTACAGACCCCGCTCAGCTTTATTTCAAGCGCTGGTGCCAGCCCTCCGCAAGGACGGTTCTGCCAGCGCCAAACAGAGTGGTCCCATGAAAGATATTATCGACGAACTCGAGAAGCGCCGTGATAACGCCCGTCTTGGCGGCGGCCAGGTCCGGATCGACAGTCAGCACGCCAAGGGCAAGCTGACGGCACGCGAGCGCATCGAGCTGTTGATGGACGATAACTCGTTCGAAGAGTTCGACATGTACGTCGAGCATCGCTGCACCGAATTCGGCATGGAAAAGACCAAGGTTCCAGGCGACGGCGTCGTCACGGGGTGGGGCACGATCAACGGCCGCGTCGTCTACGTGTTCGCCAAGGACTTCACGGTCATGGGCGGCTCGCTGTCGCAAAGCCACGCCCGCAAGATTACTACAATCCAAGACCTCGCGCTGCGCAATCGCGCGCCGATTATCGGACTATTCGATGCCGGCGGCGCTCGCATCCAAGAGGGCGTCGATGCGCTCGGTGGCTACGGCGAAGTGTTTGCGCGCAACGTGCTGTCGTCGGGCGTCGTGCCGCAGATCTCCGTCATCATGGGGCCGTGCGCTGGCGGCGACGTTTATTCCCCGGCAATGACTGACTTCATCTTCATGGTCAAAGATACGAGCTATATGTTCGTGACCGGTCCGGACGTCGTCAAAACCGTTACCAACGAAACCGTAACTGCCGAGGAGCTCGGCGGCGCCAAGGTGCACACCTCTAAATCGTCGATCGCCGACAAGGCCTACGAAAACGATCTCGAAGCCCTACTGCAGATGCGCCGGTTGATGGACTTCTTGCCATCGTGCAATGAATCAGGCGTGCCGGAACTCGAGACGGCCGATCGCGGGGATCGTATTGATACCTCGCTCGATACGCTCATTCCCGACAACCCGAATAAGCCCTACGACATGAAGGAGCTGATCCTCAAAGTCGTCGACGAGGCCGATTTCTTCGAAATTCAGGAAGCCTACGCGCGCAATATCATCACCGGGTTCGGCCGTATGGAAGGCCGCACGGTCGGCATCGTCGCCAATCAGCCGATGGTGCTCGCCGGCGTGCTCGACAGCGATGCTTCGCGCAAGGCCGCCCGCTTCGTGCGCTTCTGCGATTGCTTCGAGATTCCAATCGTCACCTTCGTCGATGTGCCGGGCTTCCTGCCTGGAACCGCACAAGAGTACGGCGGGCTGATCAAGCACGGCGCCAAACTGCTGTTTGCGTTCACGGAGGCGACCGTGCCGAAGGTCACCGTCATCACGCGCAAGGCCTACGGCGGCGCGTACGACGTCATGAGTTCAAAGCACATCGGCGGCGATGTGAATTACGCTTGGCCGACGGCTGAGATCGCGGTCATGGGCGCCAAGGGTGCGGCGGAAATTCTCTACCGCGCCGATCTGGCCGATCCCGCAAAAATCAAGGCGCGGATCGATGAATATCAGAAGCGCTTCGCCAATCCGTTCGTTGCGGCCGAGCGCGGCTACATCGATGAAGTGATCACGCCGTCGGCGACCCGCAAACGCGTCTGCAGGGCGCTCAACATGCTGCGCACCAAACAGGTCGAAACTCCGTGGCGCAAACACGATAATATTCCTTTGTAGCGCTCGCGCTGGCTGATCCGCGAAGGCGCGGGCCAGCTCCCCCGCAAGGGGACTTCTAAGGAGTCGCGCTGGGGCGGGCCTTGGCCCGGGCGCCCTTGGCGCCTCGCCTGCTGGCGAAGGGGGAGCGTATATATTGCCTCGGCCTTCTCGCGCGCGAAGTGTTCTGCATTGGCGCGCTCCAACTCTCCTTCGTCGAGCCGGCCAGAGCACCCGAACATAAACGCTGCATGAACTGAAAGTTCAGTACGCATTCAAATGGCATTTGGCACGGTGGGGCACATCAGTTTTTCGCTGATGCAACCACAATATGTCAAACCAAGGATGTGCCATGCAAACCAAATTGATTGCTGCTGCAGTTCTCGTCGCCACTATGGGTACTACTCTCGCAGCCTCCACTGCATCGGCTGGCGAACGCTGGCGCTACGCCGTCGAAAAGCGCGAGGCCCGCCATCTCCAACTGATCCATCAGGGCCGTCACTCGGGCGCGCTGACCTGGCGCGAGGCGGTGAAGCTGCGCCGCGAGCAAATGCGCATTGCGCGCATGGAACGCGCGTTCCGCGCCGACGGTCATCTGTCGTGGAGCGAGCGTCAGGCGCTTCGCTATTCCCAGGATGCCGCTGCCAACCACATTTTCCGCGAGCGCAACGACCGTCAGAATCGCCGGCATTATTGGCGCTAGTTTTGGACTGACGTTGAGGGACGAGGAGGGCGCAAAAGAGCCCTCCCGGTTCCGCTCCCCATTCTCAGACGCTCATAAACCAATCGAGGCGACACATGACACGCAACGCATTTTGGCTCGCCGCACTAGCCTTGCCGCTCGCGCTCCCGATGACTGCTGCTGCGGCCGGTGACATCCAGGGTGATGCTTATAGCTGCAAGGAGCTGTGGGTCATGCGCAACCAGATTTTCAAGGCCAACGGTTACTGCTTCAAATCCGGTCGCGCGATTGCCCACTTCGGCAATGCCGGCTGTAAATATGATTCCGAAGCGGCGGTGCCAAAGTCGGACATCGATCGCGTTGTCTTGCGCGATATCCGCCTGTCCGCGACCCGGCAGGGCTGTTGATCTTGACCGCGAAGATGAACCATTGGTGGCACCGCTTCCGGTAGGCGCTCACCCGCTCCGCGTACGTTCATTCCCCCCAAACCCGTGCGCGAACTCCAGAGCCGCAGTGATGCGGCTCTTTTTTTATGCGTGCAGTGTGAAACCCAACGGCCGCCGGCGGCGTAGATTTGACCGGTTCGTATTTGCAACACGCAGTTGCAGAACCTCGTTCAGACGGTTGCTTGTTTCGCCTGGATGCCATTCAATTACCTTGCGCTGTGCTTGCGGGAGCACGGCGAAAGGTATGAGGGCCGCGAGCTTCGCCAAGATGGTGGTGCTCCGCGGCCCTCGCATTTTCAATCATTGTAATTGCGGATGCGCGCTGCGCCCACCTGTATCCGGGCTGCAACAACTGCAGATAACTGCGTCAACCGAGACACGATTTAAGATGCGGTTAAGCTCATCAACCTAACGTTCCGGGCATTGGATGTTGCTCGTTGCGGGGTTTTCGAATGAGTGGTTTTAGATCGCTTCCTATTGATGAGATTTTAGCCCGCGGGAGCATCAAGGATAGCGACATCGCGCGTTTCCGCCGCGTGCTTTACGAAGATGGCGTGATTTCGCCCGACGAAGCTGATCTGTTGTTTAAGCTGAACGACGGCTGCGCCTTGAAGGATGCGGCTTGGACCGAGCTCTTCATTGAAGGCATCACCGACTATATTGTGTTCCAAGAGCGCCCACAGGGCTATCTGACGTTGGCCAACGCGCATTGGCTGATCGACAAAGTCTCGAAAGACGGCCGGGTCGCGACGCGTACCGATCTCGAATTGATCGTCACCATTCTCGATAAGGCGCGTTGGGCGCCCATCAGTTTAGCTAAATTCGCCCTCGAACAAGTCAAGCACGCGGTCATTTCCGGCACCGGCCCCCTGCGTAACGGCATGTTGAGCGAGAAGGGGCGCATCACCGAGACCGAAGTCGATCTCTTGCGGCGCATCCTCTACGCTTTCGCCGGCGACGGTCACGTGGCGGTCACGCGCGATGAGGCCGACATCCTTTTCGATATCGATGAGGCCGTGGAGGGTGCCGACACCAATCCGGCGTGGACCGACCTGTTCGTCAAAGCGGTGGCCAACGTCATCATGTCCGCATCGGGCTACCGGGTGCCGACGCGCGAAGAAGCGCTGCGCCAGGAAGCAGCTCTCGATCACCCCGACCAGAAAACCAGCGTGCTGGCTTTTCTGTTGTCCATGGTTCAGTCAAACCTCGATGCGGTCAAGGATGCTTATCACGACCAAACCGTCGAAGAGCGGGCGTTGGCCCACCTCGAGCATCAGCGCATCGAGATCATAACCAACGAGGCGATCACGGCTGTCGAAGCAACTTGGCTCGCTGGACGGCTTGGCCGCGACGGCCGGCTTTCGCCGAGCGAACAGGCGCTGGTCGCTTATCTCAAGCATGAGAGCCCGGATATCCACCCCGTCCTGCTCGAGGCCGTTGACCGCCTGGTTCACGCCGCCTAGCCGCCGATTATAGACTCGATTTCAAATGAAGGGCTTGGCGGCTTAGTTGCGATGCGGCTGCCCGCAGGCTATGGCTCAGCGGGCGGCGCCCTGGCACGAGCTCGATCGTGCGGCAGCGAGGCGCGCCCCGCCCGGGCTTTTCAAGCAGATGCGATGTTTACGACGCTTCTCCTAGCGACTAGAACCGCTGAACGTTTTCTGCAAAAACGCTCCATTCACACGACCGATTTTTCGGGCGACCGACTTTTCGAGCAAGGACAAGGCTGGCTAATGTTCAAGAAGATCCTGATTGCGAACCGCGGGGAAATTGCCTGCCGCGTGATGAAGACAGCCCGCAAAATGGGAATCAAGACGGTTGCGGTCTACTCGGACGCGGACCGTGACGCGCTGCACGTCGAAATGGCAGATGAAGCCGTCCACATCGGCCCAGCGCCTGCCAACCAGTCCTACCTGTTGATGGACAAGATCATCGCCGCCTGCAAACAAACCGGCGCCGAAGCGGTGCACCCGGGCTACGGCTTCCTGTCGGAGCGAGAATCGTTCCCGACCGAATTGGCCAAGCACGGCATCGTTTTCATCGGCCCGAATTCGAAAGCCATCGCCGCGATGGGCGATAAGATCGAATCCAAGAAGGCTGCAGCCGCCGCCAAGGTGTCCACCGTTCCCGGCTACATGGGTGTCATCAAAGACGCCAAGCACGCTGTCGAGATCGCCAACCAGATCGGCTATCCGGTCATGATCAAGGCGTCGGCCGGCGGTGGCGGCAAGGGTATGCGCATCGCCTACAATGCCAAGGAGGCCGAAGAGGGCTTTGGGCTCGCCGCCTCGGAAGCCAAATCATCGTTCGGCGATGACCGCTGCTTCGTCGAGAAGTTCATCGAGAACCCGCGTCACATCGAAATTCAGGTGCTCGGCGACAAGCACGGCAACGTCGTCTATCTAGGCGAGCGCGAATGTTCAATTCAGCGCCGCAACCAAAAGGTTCTCGAAGAAGCGCCCTCGCCGCTGTTGGACGAGAAGACGCGCCGGGCAATGGGCGAGCAGGCCGTCGCGCTCTCGAAAGCTGTCGGCTACGACAGCGCCGGCACCGTCGAGTTCGTCGCCGGGCAGGACCGCTCGTTCTTCTTC
>JANOCZ010000370.1:0-1605 GCA_031412455.1 Hyphomicrobium sp.
CTTCGATTTGATCTACGCCCGTCCGGGCCAAACGGCTGATGCTTGGCGCGCCGAACTCGCCGAGGCGCTCGACCTCGCCGGCTAACACCTGTCGCTCTATCAACTGACGATCGAACCCGACACGCCGTACGCGGCACTCCATGCGGCCGGCAAACTCGTTGTCCCTGACGCCGACTCAGCCCTCGCGCTCTATGAGATCACGCAGGAATTGACGTCGAAACACGGCCTGCTGCCGTATGAGATTTCAAATCACGCCCGCCCCGGCGAGGAGAGCCAGCACAACCTGCTCTACTGGCGCTACGGTGAATACGCCGGTATCGGCCCCGGAGCGCATGGCCGCATCGTTGTCGATGGCCAACGCTTTGCGACCGTCACGGAACGCAACCCTGAAAACTGGCTCGAACGTGTCGAGGCAAATAGCAACGGCCTGACCGAGAAGGCGCTGCTATCACCGACCGAACAGGCCGACGAAATGCTGCTGATGGGCTTGCGCCTGCGCGAAGGCATCGACCTCGATCGTCTGGCGCGCCAAGGCAACGTCGCGCCCGCAGCCGCGACCGTCGTGCATCTGGCATCCCTTGGGCTAATCGAAACGACCCTCCAAGCATCGTTTGAGGCTACCTATTCCAACTGGCGCGCTAACGAACTCGAACCGATCGAGATGTGCGCGACGCCGGGCCTCACGCCCGCCCATTTCATGCCAAGCCGTTCTGCCTCGCACCCGCACACGCCAAAGCCGCACCTGATCCGCGCGACGCCCAAAGGCCGGTTCGTCTTGAACGCCATTGTCGCCGAGCTGTCGAAAAGCTTTATGCAACTAAGCTCCGTAGACAACCATGAACCCGCAAAGTAAGCACGCGCCATGCTGAGACGCCTATATGACTGGATGATGCGCAAAGCGGCCGACGAAAAAGCGCCGTGGGCGCTGGGCGTCGTATCGTTCATCGAAAGCTCGTTCTTCCCAATTCCGCCCGACGTGATGCTGGTGCCAATGGTGCTCGCCAACCGCGAAAAGGCCTGGCGCTACGCAACGATCGCGACCGTGACATCGGTCGCAGGCGGCATGCTAGGCTATGCTATCGGCTACTATTTGTACGACGCAGTTGGCCTGCCGATCTTGAAATTCTACGGCAAGGAAAACGCTCTCGACAGCTTCATCGCCTTTGTTCACGAGTATGGCGTGCCCGCCGTCATCATCAAGGGCATGACGCCGATCCCCTACAAGATCGTGACCATTGCCGCCGGTGTCGCCAAAATGGACTTGCTGGCGTTCACGGCAGCAAGCGTCGTCGCCCGCGCCATGCGCTTCTACCTCGTCGCCGGACTTTTGTATTTCTACGGCGAACCGATCCGCGACTTCATTGAAAAGCGCCTGACGCTGGTGACGACGGCGTTCGTCGTCTTGCTTGTCGGCGGGTTCGTCGCGGTCCGTTATATATTCTGAGCAGTTGCCAACGTTTCAGAAACCGGCGTTTCGGAGAGTGTTATGGCGTTCGACAATGCAGCGGTGAAAGACTCGTCGTACAACTGGGGTAGCGCTGCCCTGTTCATCGCCTCAGCCGCGATTCTCACCGCGCTCGGCTTCGAATATATCGGCGGCTATCA
>JANOCZ010000371.1:0-7323 GCA_031412455.1 Hyphomicrobium sp.
AGCGAAAATCGACGCTTCATACCAAATCTCCTTAGCGTTGTTGTTGGAATTTCGGGCCGCCGCCGACGAGAAAGCGCCAGCGCGCGGCTGATGAGTGCCTGCCGTTACTCAGGCACGGGTTCACAACGCAGGAAAACGGAATTTGCCTCACCGCAGCGGCACTTTTCGCAATTTGAACAACGCTAAGTGCGAGCCAGCAGCGTCAGCTGCAGCATGGAAAAAGCGCAAGCAATTGAAATATATAAATGTTTGCAGAAATACGGAGGGGTTAGCCCTTAGCGCCCGCCTGCTCGTTACGCTGCTTTTTCTCGACCTTGGCGATGCGCTTCTCAGCGTTCTCCATTTTACGCTGGCGCGCTTGGATCTTCCGGCGGCGCAAGTTCGACATTGTCGGCATCGTGTGGTGCTCCTGTTTTGACCGGGTTGTACGATGAAACAGGCTCAAGTCAACTCGCTGGCGATTACGTCGCGCTATGGCCGTAAATGCTAGCGCCAGTTGGAGCGCCGGCCCGAACCACGATAGCCGCGACTGCGGTGCCGCTGCCGTTCGCAAAACGCGCTGCGCGTACCGCTCAGGCAGCCGTACCGGTCGAGCAATTCCGCGTCGCGCTCGCTGACCGGACCTCCAGCCCGCGCGTTGGCGCGCGCCGCCTCGAGTTCGCCAGCTTCTCCAAGCCCGCGCGCCGCGGCGGGTTGCGCAAACGCGATCAGCGCCAAACTTGCCGCCACCAGGATTGATTTTTGCATATCGAACCTCCGCTCAAATCTCAGATGAGGGTTGCCGCAGCCAACATCAAGCCGCGACCAGACAAACCTATAATAGCCCACATCCCTCAATCCGCCATCATCGCGCGCCACAGGTGTAGCCAGCGTGCGGGCGCTGTCAGGGTTGGGGGATATACCGTGATTGAGCAAAGCACCGCGCTGCCGGCTGCGCTATCGATTCCGCGCAAGGCGACGATCGAGGGCGCTATCGAATATTCAGGACCGATGATCATCTCAGGCACGATCGAGGGCGACGTGACGTGCATCTCGCTCGTCATCACCGAACGCGGCGTCATCAACGGCACTGTCCGATCAGAGAGCGTGACCGTACTCGGCGAAGTCAACGGCGAAATCTTCGCCAACACGCTGACGCTCAAAACCGCGAGCACCGTCTATGGCGATATCTTTCACAAGAACCTCGTACTCGAGGACGGCTGCTACTTCGAAGGCCGCTCCCGCCGCATGACCGGCCAACTCGATCTCGAATTGGCCGATTGACGAGGGCGCGACCGCGGCAGGACGAAAGTCGAGCGCGGCATGACGCTTATGCGTTCCGGCTCAGCTGAACACCCGGGCCAGACAAACCTGCGCTGGCGTCATCCCGCCCGCTGATCTCACCTTGCCTTCCACGGCTCCTCCGACTGCGGTATATATTGTATGCCTGACGCATCGAAGGGGGCAGCAATGCAACGGGGCTTGCGACGGACGTTATTGATCTTTGCTTGGGCCTGCGCGCTCGCCACGTATGCGTCAGCCGGCACGCATCCCTTAGAGCGCGGCATCGCCATCACCAATCCCGACGTCTTGGCCTTGATCGAAAAGCGCAGCTTTGGCCTGACCGCGTTCATGCACGAAAACTGGCGGCGTGGCGCGGTCGTCGAATTGGACTCAAATCAGCAACTGTCGACATGGCCGGAATTCGAGCGCGTGCTGTTGGCAGTGCGCCGCGAAATCACCGAAATCAAAAAAGCCAATCCCGGCTCGGGGATCGGCATGGCCTTCGACAACAAGCGGCTGTTCGATCACACCTACTTGGCCTCACCAACCGCGCGCTTCGCTTTGATTGGCATCGTCCAACGCCTCGACCGGACCTATAAACAAGCCGACACCTGCGGCGAGGTACGCTTGCTGTATCGGCTCGAGTACAAGCGGCCGACGCGCGAGGGCATCGCCATGTCGCGTCTGCCGATGTCGTTCAACCTCGTCATGAAAGCCAAAGACGAGAGCGACCCCATCTCGTGCCAGGACATCGCCAAACGTTGGATCGCGGCCGGCGACAGCACGCTTTCGGGCAAAGACTACGTCGATTTCCTGTTTTCCAACCGCGGACCGCTGGCGCTGATTTCGCCGGCCCTCGTCGACCGCATTGAAACCAACCTCCAGGCGATGCGCATGCCGTCAGCAAGCGTGCCCGAGTTCGGCGGCCATGCCGAATACGTGCTGAAAGTTTTCGATTGGCAAAAGACCACGCGGCGCTTCAACGAGACGGCGCTGGAAAACATGATCGATCGAAAAAAACTGCTGAACGACCCCGCGCTGTTTGCGCAATTCAAGAACTGGCTATTGGCCCCAGCCAACGTCCGCGCGTTGGATCAGGGCACCATATTAATCCCACGCCAATATTTGGCACTTGGTGGCGTCTCGATCGCGCCCGGCGGTCAAGCGCGCTCGGCCAACCGCCCGTTCTACGGCTTGTTCAATGACGCCGAGCTGCAAACGGCAATTTCGAACGCCGACGTGCCGCGCGATAGCCTGACCAACATAAAATCCCCTGCCGGCTTTCAGATGCGCCTGAACGACATCACATGCGTCGGCTGCCACCAGTCGCGCGCCATCGGCGGTTTCCATTTCATGGGCGCCGATACGCGGGCAAGCAAAGCGCACCTGCCGGAAAACGCAATCTTCGTTCCAGCGTCCGCACATTTCTACGGCGACGCACCGCGCCGGCAACGCGTCTTGAAGGCGATCGCCGAAAACCAAGCGCCAGATTTTTCGCGTGGCTTTTCGCTCCGCCCGAGGCGTGCGCAAACCCGCAACAGCGACCGGGAAAATCCAAGCGTCAACCTTGTCGGCACCGGCCACTTCAACGGCTGGGGCTCAGCCTGCTACGAGAACACCGCCAACGACCAGAGTTTCAAATTCTGGACCTGCGCAACCGGCCTCAAATGCGTGACGCCGCACGATAACCCGAATGACCCGGGACACGGCAGCTGCATGGTGAAGCCTGACTATCCGACGGGCGATGTCGCCGAATACGGGCGCATTGCATCGGCGTCGTTTCGCGGCGATCGCTATGCGCGCTTAAAGCCAGCAGCCGGAGAGACGTTGCGGCTCAAGAGCACGCTGCGCGCCGCACCCCAGGCCGGCGGATTTTTCGGCGGCATGATTTACAAGCGCGATTGCGTAAAGCCGTTTCCAGCTTCAACCGTGTGCGCCCGCCACGCTGCCGGCCGCTTCAATACTTGCCTCGCGGCTTCAGCGAACTTCAAAAAATGCTTCGACCCCGCGGGCCAGTACACCGAGTTCGTCGGCCTCCGCGAGTGTGATACGACCATGCCCTGCCGCGACGACTATATGTGCATTTCCACACGCGACCGCACGACAGGCGCCTGCCTGCCGCCCTACTTCATGATGCAGTTCCGCGTCGACGGGCATCCAAAGTAATTCGGCAGCGGCCACGACGAGCGTTGGCGACCCCGGCAGGATTCGAACCTGCGACATCGAACTTAGAAGGTTCGCGCTCTATCCAGCTGAGCTACGGGGCCGTATGTCAGTCGCTACACCGTTTTTTCCGTTCCGACAATTCGCGGCGCAGCCAAACGCGCGCAATTGCTGCCGCGCGTCGCGTCCAGCCATAATCGCGAAGCAGAACCCAACGGGATGTTGATTGTGGCGCAACGACTATGCCACAAACCACACAAGGCTAACGTTCAGAAAACGGCACACGGCGCCGGGGTGGGGAATTTCGCATGGCTTTAGGATCCAGGGCCGTCGCAACGGCGGCACCAGGCCTGCTCGATCGTGAACGCATCGTCGCCTCTGCGGGCTTCAACCGCTGGATGGTCCCGCCCGCCGCTCTAGCGATCCACTTGTGCATCGGCATGGCCTACGGCTTCTCGGTGTTCTGGAAACCGCTACAGGGCGCACTGGCAGGTCCCGACGGTAAGCCACTCGCCGAATGCTCGGCCGGCGCCACCACCTTTTCCGAAAAAGCCGCTGGCACGCTGAAGGCGCTGACCGCGACCGACTGCAATTGGAGCCAGTTCGACCTCGGCTGGATGTACACATTCTTCTTCGTATTGCTGGGCGTGTCCGCCGCGATCTGGGGCGGTTGGCTCGAACGCGCCGGACCGCGCAAGGCTGGTCTCGTCTCGGCACATTGCTGGTGCGGCGTTCTGGTGATCTCGGCGCTCGGCGTCTATTGGCATCAATTATGGATGCTTTGGGTCGGCTCTGGCATCATCGGCGGCATCGGCCTCGGGCTTGGCTACATTTCGCCCGTCTCGACATTGATCAAATGGTTCCCCGATCGCCGCGGCATGGCCACGGGCTTGGCGATCATGGGCTTCGGCGGCGGCGCGATGATCGGCTCGCCGTTGGCGACGCTGCTGATGGACCAATTCAAAACGCCCACCGATCCGGGCGTCTGGCAAACGTTCCTGGCGATGGCCGCGATCTACAGCGTCTTCATGACAATCGGCGCGTTCAGTTATCGTCTGCCGCCCGCCGGCTGGAAACCCGAGGGCTGGACGCCGGCTGCCAATTCGAATGCGATGATCACGACGAAGCACGTGCATTTGCGTGATGCTCACAAGACGCCCCAGTTCTGGCTGCTGTGGATCGTGCTGTGCATGAACGTCTCGGCCGGCATCGGCATCATCGGCGCGGCGTCACCCATGTTGCAGGAAACCTTCGGCGGCGCACTGATCGGCAATGCGGGTCTTGCATTCGGCGATCTGCAAAAGGATGCCGCATTCGCCGCCAGCGCGGCAGCGGTCGGCGCGGGCTTCGTCGGCCTGATCTCGCTGTTCAACATTTTCGGCCGTATCGTTTGGGCCTCGTCGTCCGATGCGCTCGGTCGAAAAGTGACGTACTTTATCTTCTTTACGTTGGGCGCGGCGCTCTACGTATTGGCGAGCCTCGGCGCCGAATGGAAATCGCTGGCCATATTCGTCGCCTGCTTCTGCATCATCGCTTCGATGTATGGCGGCGGGTTCGCGACGATTCCCGCATATCTAGCCGACCTGTTCGGGACGCAATTCGTCGGCGCTATCCATGGCCGGCTACTGACCGCGTGGTCCACGGCTGGCATCCTCGGACCCGTTGTCGTCAACTATCTGCACGACACACGCGCCGCGTCGGGCATTGCCGCCGATCAGATCTACGGGCCGATCTTCTACATCCTGGCCGCGATGCTGGGCGTCGGTTTCATCGCTAATCTTCTGGTTCGCCCTGTCGATTCAAAATGGCATATGAGCGATGCCGAAGTCTCAGCCGAGCAAGCCAAACTTCGCGCCGCCAACGCCACCGAGACAACCGGATCGTTCGGGATCGGCAAAGGCGGCCTAGACGCCAAAGCGGTGCCGTTCTGGTTGCTGGTCGTTATTCCGCTGGCTTGGGGCGTTTGGAAAACGGCGCAAAAGGCCGTCGGCCTTTTCGTCTAGTAGACCGATTGAACAATACCGGACTGCTCATCAATCAGGTCTTGGGCGGTCTTCCAAACGTCTTCATCGCCCGCCATTTGCGCCCGCACGCTTCTGATCCAAGCGTCCGGCACACCCGCGCTTGCAAAATAACGCGCAAAGAACATGTCGGTCGCCCGACCTCGCGCACGGTCAGGCACGTCCACTTGCTCGTTTGAGAAGAATTCTCTGAAACTCACTTCATGGAACATGAACCTCGCGCTCGCCGCCGCCGTGCGCGGCTTACCCTGAAGGTAAATGGGCACACACATCGACGCGCACCGGCTGCCGGCTTCAACGACGGTCTCCAGACCATGCGTTTCCCGCAGCCGCCGCAACAGCGCGACGACGTCGTTGCCATGATCGAGCGAGCCGCCGGGCGAGGAGAGCGACAGAACGAACCGCCGCTTCTCAGATTTGAAACGTTGAATTGTCTCAGAGATGCGGGCCGCCATCGGCGCATCGATTTTACCCCGCCAGCGCAGGAATACCGTGTTGTTCAGCGGGGCGTCGCGAACCTCGAGCCGTCCGACGCCGGACAGCAAAGCATCGAACTTATCGCGCGTTTGAATGGCGAGCACCGCCAGCAGCGCGACAAGGACGATCCAAACGATCCGATTGAGAGTGCCCAGCGGCATGTGTAGCGCTATCGTTTCCTGCGACGAACCCGGCGGCCTTCTTTTGCGAAGCGTGCACGCAGCTTAATGCGTCCAGCTCCCGCGCCGGCCGAACTTGAAATTCTCAGCATACGATTTCTGAATGGGCCGGCGTGGCTTCGGTTCAACCACTGTGAAGGCCATACCGTTGCGCGTCGCATACGCAATCGCGTCTTCGCGCGTGTCGAATTCGAGCCTGACCTGAGCCCGCATGTCGGACGAACTCGACCACCCCATGAGCGGGTCGCGAACTTCGGCCGCTTCGGGTTCAAACTCGAGGAGCCATTCCCGTGTCCGCGCCTCACCAGACTGCATCGCGGTTTTGGCGGGTCTGTAAATTCGCGCGGCCATAGCTTGATGACTTTAACGGCTGCTGACTTCGAGATGAAATTGGTCGGGGCGACAGGATTCGAACCCACGACCCTCTGGTCCCAAACCAGATGCTCTACCAGGCTGAGCTACGCCCCGACACTTCCGGAGGGTTTGCAGGTTTAGCACCGCAAGGTCAAGGGCACACGACGCTCCTTTAGGCGATGCAGCCACTAATTTGCTTTATCCGTGCCGAACGCGGAATGCCGCACGCGATCACCGGGCTTAATCCCGAGCCTCTCAGCAGCACCCCCCGCGAGTTCGAGCACAGCGGCGACCGGCGCACCCGCGGCGATAACCTTCTCCGAGAGCGGCTCAGCCCTCACTTCAATTCGGTGGATGATCCCGTCGCTCTTGATGAAAAGCATATCGAGCGGAATATACGTGTTGCGCATCCACATCGTCAGGTCTTGCGGCTTCCCGTAATGAAAAAGCATGCCTTGGTTGTCGGCGAGCTCCGTCCGGAACATGAGCCCGAGTGACCGGTCCTGATCGGTGACCGCGAGCTCGATGTCCAAAGATACCGCCCCGCCATTTTTCAACTCGATCGCCAGCGTGTCGCGCGCCATCCGCGCTTCGACCGGAAGCGCGCTCAGCGCGAGCGCCGCTATGACGGCCAGCGTGGACGAGGTCAACGCGGGTAAACGATATGGCTGACAAACGAAAAGGGCCGCATGAATTGCGGCCCCCTTGAAATTGTATGTTCGCAAGAAACTCATCCTGTCACGCGATCAATTCTTCGACGGCAACCCCGTCGGTACGCCGTCCGGCCTGAGTTCGGCGGCCATGCAGCCCTTACAGCCAAAGCCCCACCGAACCTGTACGATCTGACCCGGACGGAGTTCGGTGAA
>JANOCZ010000372.1:0-4867 GCA_031412455.1 Hyphomicrobium sp.
CCGGAACACGATCGTCCAGCGCTTGCTCGAACGCATCGACGTCGTAGATGCCTTTGCCGGCAAACAGCCCTTCGCCAAATAAATCCTGATACACGTCGGACATGGCGCCGGCGTAGGGATCGATGCCGCCTGGCGAAGAGAACAGACGCTGGAATAGCGAAGCGTCAGTCTCGTTGGGCAGGGTTGGCGTCACACGCGGCTGAAGCAGCCCGTAACCATCGATGACGCGCTCGCGCTCCGGGGAAAAAACCGGCGTGTTGAGCGGATGGAGCATTTTTCCGACAAGACGCGTCACAGTATCTTTGGGAAGACGCGTGTCGGAATCGAGCGTCACGACGTACTTGATAGAATGCGGAACGGAGCCGCCGCGCGCGTCCAACGCAACGAACGTCGTATCGTTCGAGCCGCGCAAAAGCCGGTTCAATTCGTGCAGCTTGCCACGCTTGCGCTCCCACCCCATCCAGCGCTCTTCGGAGGCGTTCCAAAGGCGCTTTCGATGGAGGACATAAAAGCGATTGTCGTCGGTGTCGGCGGCTTGATGAAGGCGATTCAGTTTGGCGATTCCGGCTCGCGCGTATTCAACCAGTTCCAAATCGGCCGGCATCGTTTCGGAAGGAGCGTCCGTGTAATCGGACAGGAGGGCATAGAAAACCTGGTCCTGGTGCGTCGCCAAATGATGCGTTTCGAGACGCGTGATCAATTCATCGATGCCGGGTTTGTCGGAGAATAGCGTTGGCACGACGACCAGCGTGCGGGCGGTTGACGGAACGCCATCTGCCAGTTCGAGCCCTGGGATTATCCGCGGCTTGATCTCATGGGTGATTGCTTGATTGACGATCGCAGTCGCGAGGTCCATCGCGGGCAGTATTCCGACAGCCGCTAAAAGTACGATGAACCAACCCGGCACCGCTTGGCCGACCATGGCCAGCGTCGGGAGAGCCAGAATGGCGAACGTCAGCAAGGCTATGCTCGCGACGTAACCCAAAAGCCCGCCCTTTTGCGCGACAATGGCTGGAATGTCTTTCAGCCAATAGCGCGTGCCGATGTTCGCATCAAATTCCTTGGCGCCATCGCCGAGAAGATAGTAGCCGGGTTCGCGCGCCTTGCCTTGTGCACTGGGCGCCGCGGCGAGCGCCACGGCCCGTTCCGCGATTTCGACTTCGGTGTGTTTCGCCCGACGGGCCAGCTCTTCGACGACGGTCCGGTAGGTATTGCGTGTCGCGAAATCCATTTCGGCGTAGTTTGGATTGCGGTTCAAAACGCGATCAACAACACTCAGGTCTTCGACGACCGTCGCCCAGTCGACGTCCGGCATCAACCGCAGACTACGGATGATATGGCGTACCGTGTTGTTGGTCGCAGCAATGCTTTGATGTTCGGATCGAACGACGTCATCGGCGGTGGTCGCGTCAGCCTGCAGCCTTCCAGTCAGCAACGGGAGTGCGCGACTGACATCGTCGGTCCCGTCCGCCAATCGATAGATTAACTCTGCGACGAACGACTGACGGATAGCTCCCTCGTTGCTCTTGATGCTGACGCTTGCCAGTTCGGCGGCGATCTTGTCGGGCTCTTTCGTCAAACGGGCGACGAGGTCATCGGCTTCCCGCCGTTCGTCACGGCTCGTTATGATGCGGCGGGCCGAGCGGCGAAGATTCTCCACCAGCACCAGATGGAGCATAAGCGGAAGCGCCCAAAGCTCGCCGATCGTCAGCGCGTCGACGGTCTGATAGGCCTCGACAAACTTCTCCAAGCGAAAGCGATCAAAGCGGCTGTCGGTGTGGGCGACGAAAGCCCAGGCAATGCCGAACACGCGCGGATAACCGGCGAACGGCCCATCGCTCAGCTTGGGCAGCTGATTGGCGAACGCCGAGGGCAAATTGCGGCGAATGGTGCGAATTTGTTCTTCGACGACGTGTGAATTGTTGACAAGCCACTCGGCGGCCGGCGTCACGGAGCGACCGCTTGAAATCGCCATGGCAATGTTGCGATGGGCCTCGAGCAGCACACGCTCGTTCTGCTGCAGCCTGACTCTCAGCGGCACAGATGGGTGGCTGGATCTGCTGATCCCCTGAGCTATCGCCAAGCTTTTGGCGTGCTCTAGGAGACGTTCAATTCCATAAACCTCTTCGCGGATCGCCTTTTCTGAGTCCCAGGGGATGGCCGCATACAATGGGGTGCGATGATCCCAAAGACCCATTAACGTGACTTCCCCACATATGTGATCGCCGCGAACGCAGCGTCGTGTTAAACGTCAGAGCCGACGGATTGTTCCATGCAACATCTCATGGAACTTCCTTGTCGATAGCTTTTCACATTCTTAATGTTTGCCGGAACGCGAATTCATTTTGAGCGTTTTACGGATGTTATCTTTTATTTCAGAGAGGACCTATGGGCAAGCTCAGTCATTGGGCTGTAGTGTTCTGCGCATTGGCTTTGGCGTTCGCCGTTCTTGGCTTTGGCAACGTCGCGGGTGCTGCAGCGCCACTCGCCAAATTATTATTCTGGGCCGCAGCCGGAGCTGCTGCTTTAGCGTTAGCCGGGTCGGCGTTAAAACGACTGACTTGAGTTGAATTGAGACAACGTCGCCCTCATTGGTAGCGGAGTAGCGGATGCGGCGAGACCTCGGCAACAGTTGGATTGTTAAACTCCGGTATCGGATCGGCGGTCATCCATCGCCAACAAAGCGCTGTGCTGGCAGCGGGGACCAATCTGTCATTCTTTCCCGTCACGAGTGGCGCGTGGCCTCCCGGCTTCCCGCCGGTCGCGCACGTGGCGCGATCACAAAGTTTAGAGAGCGCTCTGTGACTGCCAACACATGACTCAGCCGGCTCGGGTTCTCACCATCGGTAGCGCCCTGATCGATACGATTGCGATCATTGAGAGTGATCTGATCGAGCGTATGAGCATGAACAATGCCGAGCGCGCATTTTTACTGCTCGAAGAGGGGCGCAAGACCGAAGCGGCGGAGATTTCTACGCATCCGGGCGGCGGCGGCGTCAACACGGCTGTGTCGTTTGCCCGGCAGGGGTGCGAAGTTTCCGCGATTTTGAAAATCGGGCGGGACGCGCGCGGCGACCAGATAAAGGCAGCGTTGACTGCCGAAGGCGTATTTTGCGGCGATTTGATTGTCACCGACTCGGCTGCGACCGGCGCATCCGTCATCATCTCCTCGCACGATAAAAATGCAGCCATCTTCACCTTTCGCGGAGCCAACAGTCTTCTCAAAAGCGAGGACCTCGCGGCCAAAGCGTTTGCGCGCAACATCGTCTACGTCTGTTCGCTGTCAGACAAATCGGCGGATCTCTTTCCGCACGTCACTGACCTTGCGAAACGGAGCGGAGCGTTTGTCGCCGCCAACCCGGGCGTCCGGCAGTTTTCGGCTCGTGGCAGCGCACTCGATAAGGCGCTGGCGAACGTCGATGTGTTGTCGATGAACCGAGCCGAAGCGGCGGTGCTTGTACCGAGGGTTGTCAGCCGTCTCGCGAAGCCGAAATGGCAACTTGAGCCCAAAACTCACGAGGTCGATTTCGACCTCATGAAGCGGGGGCTTACGATCGCCGGCTTCGAAATGAGCTTTGCGCATTTCGTGGAGGCCGTCGTCGGCCTTGGTCCCGCATGCGTGTTGATCACCGATGGCAAACGCGGGGCATTTGCGGCAACGCGCAACGAGATAATCCACTGTCCCTCGCTCCCCGCTGAGGTCGTTGGGACTGCGGGCGCGGGGGATGCCTTTTCATCGACGTTTGTGCAGAAGCTTGCGACAGGATCGCCAGCTGGGGCGGCGCTGCAATACGCAAGCGTCAACGCGGCCTCCGTCGTCAGTCACGCCGACACACAAACTGGGCTGCTGAAAAGCGATGCGCTGGAGGCAGCGAAGGTTGCCGCCGAACCGCTACTCCCCGTCACGACGTGGAAGTTCGCATAGCAGGTCAACCGTGGCCGTTGGAACTTGGGGGAACCGTGGGGGTTGAGGGGGTTTAAGTGTCCCTCACCGATTGGAAGCTCCGTGAAAAAGTTTGAACTCGTGTCCTTCATAGGATTGTCGCTATCAATGGCTGGAATATCGGCAACGCTCGCAGCAGATGACGAGATATTTGGGCCAAATCCCAAGTTGCCGGCGGTCGATAAAGCTTGGATCCCGACGGTCCAGGTCGCAACCGCGACCGGCTGGAAAGCGGGCGAAGGCCCGAAGGCTGGTCCAGGGCTCAAGAGTTCAGCCTTCGCGACCGGGCTCGATCATCCGCGCTGGTTGCTGACGCTTCCCAATGGCGACGTGCTGGTCGCAGAGTCAAACGCTCCAGCACGCCCTGACGAAAACAACAGCATCAAGGGCTGGTTCATGAGCTATTTCATGAACAAGGCCGGGGCCGGTGTGCCGAGCGCCAATCGCATTACCATTCTGCGGGACGGCGACGGAGACGGGGTGGCGGAATTGAAGTCCCCCTTCTTGACAGGGCTCAACTCGCCTTTCGGCATGGCCCTCATTGGATCTGATTTGTATGTGGCTAACACCGACGCCATCGTGAAATTTCCCTACAAAAGCGGAGACGTTAAAATCGAGGCGCAAGGCGTGAAGGTTGCGGATCTGCCCGCTGGTCCGCGCAACCATCACTGGACAAAAAATATCATCGCCTCGCCTGATGGAAAAAAGCTCTACGCAACGGTCGGCTCAAACAGCAACGTCGCCGAGAACGGTATGGAAGAGGAGACGAACCGGGCCGCCATTCTCGAGGTCAATCTGGCCGATGGGAAGACGCGGGTGTTTGCTTCGGGATTGAGAAACCCCAATGGCCTCGACTTTAAACCCGATAGTGAAGAACTCTGGACTACCGTCAATGAGCGCGACGAGCTGGGCGACAACTTGGTT
>JANOCZ010000373.1:0-9109 GCA_031412455.1 Hyphomicrobium sp.
GCCGCAGCGGAAGCTGAACTCGAAGCGGCAGCCGATCGCCGGGCGGAGGCTTTGGCGCGCCGTTCCCACGGCCGTCTCTCCGAGACGTCGCCAGACCATGTTGCCTCGATCGACTCCGAGGACAGCGAAGCCTCCAGCGACGATGCGGCCGAAGCCTCCCACATCATCGACGTTGAGGAAGACGAACATATCGAAGAAGTTGGCGGTGATGCTGATACTGGCGACGCACCGCAAACGTTTGCCGCGGCGGTCGAACGCGGCACCGATATTGTCTCCGAACCATACGCGCTTCCCTTAAATGTCAGCGAACACGCGGCCGATTCCGCACCATCGACGGAACTGCCGGCGCACGATGACGCCGCGCACGATGACAATGGCCACAACGACGACGACGATGACCATAATGAAGCAGCGCCATCTCCGGACTCCGATGACGACGATGCCGACAGCGACGCCGGGTCCGAAAGTGCTGGCGATTACGACGCTGAAGACACGTCCGGGCATAATGCTGATAACCAGGACGAGGCAGCGGAAGCCCCCCACAGCAGCGGCACGCGGGGGCGCAAGTCATCGGAATTCGGCGAAGACTCGAATGCGCGACCGCGCCGGCGGCCCCGTAGCTATAAAATTCAGGAAGTGATCAAGCGCCGCCAGGTAATCCTCGTTCAGGTCGTCAAAGAAGAACGCGGTAACAAAGGCGCTGCCCTCACCACCTATCTTTCGCTCGCCGGCCGCTACACCGTGCTGATGCCGAACACCGCCCGCGGCGGCGGTATTTCGCGCAAGATAACCAATCCACAAGACCGCAAGCGTCTCAAATCGATCGCTAACGAGCTCGAGGTGCCAGAAGGCATGGGGCTGATCATCCGCACCGCGGGAGCGGCACGCACCAAGCAGGAAATAAAGCGCGACTTTGAATACCTGCTGCGACTTTGGGAAAGCGTCCGCGATCTGACACTGCAATCGACAGCGCCAAGCCTCGTCTACGAGGAAGGCGACCTGATCAAACGATCGATCCGCGACCTCTATAACAAGGACGTCGAGGAAGTCGTGGTTGCGGGTGACGCCGGCTATGACGAAGCCGCAGCATTTATGCGGATGCTGATGCCAAGCCATTCAAAGCACGTCGTGCCATACAAGAATCCAACGCCGCTTTTCACCAGCTACGGCGTGGAGCGGCAACTTAACGCAATGTTCCTCCCGCAAGTGACGCTGCGATCAGGCGGCTACATCGTCATCAATCAAACCGAGGCCCTCGTCGCAATTGACGTCAACTCCGGAAAGTCGACACGTGAGTTTTCGATTGAGGAGACGGCGCAAGCGACGAACCTCGAAGCGGCCGATGAAATTGCCCGCCAGCTTAAGCTTCGTGACCTTGCAGGTCTGATCGTCATCGACTTCATCGACATGGAGGAGAAGCGCAACAACCGCGCTGTCGAACGCCGCCTGAAGGACGCACTGCGTTTTGACCGCGCGCGAATTCAGCTCGGCCGCATTTCGCACTTCGGCTTGATGGAAATGTCGCGCCAGCGGCTCCGCACCGGTGTGCTGGAAGGTTCGACGTCCCAATGTGCCCACTGTCAAGGAACCGGCATCATTCGCTCGACCGAAAGCATTGCGCTCGCCGTATTGCGCGGCTTGGAAGATGCAATCACCGCCGGCGCCGCAACACCTTTGATCGCGACGACCACTCCGAACGTCGCGCTTTACATTCTAAACAGCAAACGCGCATACGTCACCGACATGGAACTCCGCCATGGCTTCTCTGTCACGATCATCGGCAGCGAGCGCATCCAAGGTGCCAACTTCACGGTTGAGCGCGGCGCGCCATCGAGCCTCCCGCTACGCCGGCCCGAACGAGCGGCAGTTAACATGGATTGGGGCTTTGAGGGCGAAGGGGAGGCCCAAGATGCGCCTGAGTTTCTCGGTGCAGAAATCGAGCAAATCGCCGGACCCGACGAAGACGACGAGCCTATCGAACGGCATGCGCGCGGCGAGAACCGGGGCGGCGAAGGTCGTGGCAATGAAAGCCGTGGCGACGGCGAGGCGCGAGATGGCGAAGACGACGGCTCCCGCAAGGGCGGTCGCCGCCGCCGACGCCGCGGCCGCGGCCGCGGCCCTCGGGACACCGAAACTGATCGCAACGACCTTCGTACTAATCGCGAAAAATCGCTGAGTATCGATGACGCTGCGGGAGACCCCGCCGACGTGACCAACGATGATGCCGCCGCCGACGACCAAAGCCCTGATGAGAGCGGCCCGTCCGAACTGAACGATCACGTCGCAACCGGCGCTGACGAAGGCGCCACTGACCGCCCGGGTCGTCGCCGTCGCCGCGGTCGTCGTGGTGGCCGCCGCGGTCGCGAGGGCAATGGTGGCCAGCGGGAACACACCGCCAGCGATCCGGGTGAGACGTCAAGCGAGGAAGGTCAGAGCTTCAACGGCGAGCCGACGAACGGCGAAATTGGCCAGCCTCATGCTCAGCCCCGCGCGATCACGGCAGAAACGGAGCAGCCGTATCGTCAGACCCGAGACGAGCGCGCCAATCCACGCAACGACCGCCCCCGCCCTGAACGGATCTGGAATACCCCCGCAGCGAGCGTAACCAATGCCTCACGAAGCGAGCCCAGGCCCCCGCAGTCAGTTGCGCCCGGATCCGATGCTCAGCGTGTTACCGCGCCTCCCGCCCCAGCCGTCTTACCACCATCGTCGCCGCCCATGACGTCACCCGAGCCGGCTTCCACCCCGATGACGGCGCAACCCGCATCTCAGATTGGCGGCGACTTGGCGAGCTCGAAACGCCGCCACGAAGGCGATTCGAGCGAGCCGCGCATCGAGCGCGTCGTCGTCAGCCCCGATCACCCGGGAAGTGCGAATGACGACGTGGCGGCTCAACCCCAGCGCAAGGGTTGGTGGCAACGCCGTTTCGGGGGCGAATAAAAAAGTCAATTGTACCGGCGCTTTGACCTTGTTGTCATGGCGCCGGATCGATGCTTAACCTCATCTGCCATGCTCACGCCCAATTGCCTGACACAGTCGGTCCGCATAACCATTTCCGCATGTTAACTTGCATCCGCAGGGAACGTCGTCGGATATGCACATGAACCAATGTCGTCGAGGGCGAGCATGCTGACGGGAAGCACCGGCTTTAGCGCGAGCAGAGACGTGCGGGCCATTGGATCGGCGCTCATTTTCTCATTTGTTCTTGGAGCAACGGGTGCCGATCACGCCGCAGCTCAAGGCCTTCCTTTAATCCGCGATAGCGAGATCGAAGCCCTTCTATCCGATTATGCCAAACCCGTTTTTCGCGCTGCGGGCATCGGTGCAGGCCGTGTCACGGTGCGCATTGTTCGCAACGACGCGTTCAACGCATTCGTCCTCGATGGCGCAAATGTTTTCATGCACACCGGCACACTGATGCAAGCGAACTCGCCCAACGAGGTCATCGGTGTTATTGCGCACGAAACAGGCCACATCGCCGGCGGCCACATGGCGTCGCTACGGGCGCGCATCGCCAAGGATCAGACACGCGCGCTGCTGATGCAGGTCATCGGCATCGGCGCGATGGTCCTAGGTGGCGTCGCCGGCGGCGACTCCGGCCGCGAAACACTGGCTGGTGGTCAAGCCGTGATGCAGGGCGGTCAGGACGTCATCATGCGCGGTCTGTTGTCGGAAAGGCGCTCGCAAGAATCTGCCGCCGATCAGGCGGGTCTCAAATACTTGAACGCGACCAAACAATCCGGCCAAGGGATGCTGACGACGTTCGAGCGTTTCCAACAACAAGAATACGTGTCGGATCAATACAAAGACCCGTTCGTTCGCAGTCATCCGGTCGCAACCGATCGCTTGGCCCGTTTGCGCGAACTCGTGTCTGCGAGCCCGTTTAAAGAGCAACCTGACAGCCCGGCTTTGCAACAGCGTCACGACCTGATGCGTGCAAAACTCGCCGGCTACCTCGAACGGCCGGGGAATGTCTACAACCGCTACCCGGCCTCGGACAAATCCCTACCCGCCCGCTATGCCCGAGCTATCGGCCGTTTTTTCCAAGGTGGCAGCGGCGCGCTCGAGGCCGCATTGACCGAAGTGGATGCCTTGATCAAGGAGAACCCAGGCAACGCCTACTTCTGGGAAGTGAAAGGCGATCTATTGATGCGCTCCGGCAAAATGAAAGAGGCAATACCGCACCTCCGGCAAGCTCTAAAACTCGCGCCCGAGAGCCCTTTAATGCGGGTCGAGTTGGCCACGGCGCTACAGGCCGACCCGTCGTCGGAAAAGCTCACTGAATCGGTCGAGTTATTGAGGAAAGCCCTCGTCGAAGACCAAAATCCGCAAGCCTACCGGATGCTTGCCAATGCCTATTACAAACAGCAAAAGGGTCCCGAAGCAGACGCAATGATCGCTCAAGCCTATTTTCTGGATGGCGATTTGAAGCAATCCCAAATTTTTGCAAAGCGGGCTGCTCTGAAACTCCGTCAAGGCTCGCCGGAGTGGATCAAGAACGACGATATCATCAACTTTAAGCCGCAAACCTGATTCGGATTTTGCGCCTCAACCTGAAAGTTCCACGAGCATGGTTCGCTTGAATTCGCCTCGCTTGACACCGGAAGCTAAGCCGTCTGCGCGCTCAGCCGCCATCAGATTAGCGGCGGCGGCGCTCGCAATCTGGGCTTACGTAGCTGTGCCGGGTGAACCGGTATCGAACGCCCACGCGCAATCGCCAGCTCCATCCGCCAACCCAGCCTTTTCCGATGATCAGAAAAAAGCCATCGGTGACATCGTCAAAGACTACCTGCTCCAGAATCCTGAAGTCCTAATCGATGTTCAAGCGGCGCTTGAGTCAAAGCTCGAAAAGGAACAGGGCGAAAAATTGAAATCCTTTATGGCCGAGAACGCCAAGGATATATACCGCAACGCTGACAGCCCGGTGGCCGGCGATCCCAACGGTGACATCACCGTCGTCGAGTTCTTCGACTACAACTGCGGCTACTGCAAACGTGGCCTGACCGAAATTCAAAAACTCATTCAGAGCGACAAGAAGGTGCGTCTTGTCTTCGTCGAGTTACCCATCCTGTCGAAAGGCTCCGACGAAGCCGCCCGCGCCGCACTTGCAGCGAAACGTCAAGGAAAATACTGGGAATTCCATCAAGCGATTCTGACCAGTAAAGGCCAAGCCAACGAAGCTGTGTCACTGAAAGTCGCCGAAGCCCTGGGCCTCGACATGGCCAAGTTCAAGGTCGACATGGCCGGCGATGACGTGAAAGCCGAACTCGAAAAAATGAAGGCTTTGGCGAAGAAGATGGGCATCAATGGCACGCCACATTTCCTAGTTGGCGACAAATCGATTCCCGGCGCACCCGAAGATTTGCATGATCAGCTCCAGACGTTGGTCAGCGAGTTTCGCAAAACCGGCTGCACGACATGTTAACAACCGAAGAAAGAACAAATAATACAATGACTTAGAGAACGCCGGTCCGGGCGTGCACAAGTATGCAGCCCACTTTCCGACACGAATAAAAGCTGTTAGACCACAGCACGTTTGCTTGTCACGGTCCCTTTGCGACCGCCGGAAATTTGGATCCTGCCGACCCGATGGCGCACCTAATCTACGTGTTGAACGGCCCCAACCTCAATATGCTTGGTCTCCGTGAACCTGAAATCTACGGCCATGATACACTCGACGACATTCGCGACCGCTGCGCCATCGCGGCCATTGCTCACGATCTGAAGATCGATTTTCGGCAATCGAACCTCGAAGGTGAGCTCGTCGGCTGGATCCAAGACGCCCGCAGCAAAGCGCGCGGGATTATCTTGAACGCCGGGGGCTATACGCACACTTCGGTTGCTATCCTGGACGCGTTGCAAGCCGCCGAGCTGCCGGTCATTGAGGTGCACTTGTCGAATATTTTCCGCCGCGACCAGTTTCGCCAGCACTCTTATGTCTCGCTAGCGGCAACGGGCGTAATTTGCGGGTTGGGCGCTAAAGGCTATGAGCTTGCGCTCGAGGCCGTTGCGGGGCTAATCGAAGCCCAACCAAAGATTTAAGCTTAAATGAGACCGCCGCGAAAAAATAAGGGGACACACGACCGATGAGTTCGAAGGATCAAGCGTCCAAATCCATGAGCGCCGAAGGGCAGCTGATCCGCGAGTTGGCGGAGCTTTTGAACGACACCGGCTTGTCGGAAATCGAGATTGAGAAAAGCGGATTAAAAATCCGCGTCGCCAAAGAGCTGCACATCGCCGCCTCTGCGCCGATAAATTATGCCCCCGCGGCCATACAAAAAGCGCCCGCGCCGACGGTCGCGGAAGCGCCCGCCTCCCCAAGCGATCATGCCAAACATCCAGGTGCTGTAAAATCTCCGATGGTCGGCACCGCCTACCGCTCACCTGAACCGGGCGCGGCTACGTTCTGTGAAATCGGCTCGAAGATAAATCAGGGCGATACAGTCCTCATTATCGAAGCCATGAAAACGATGAATCAAATTCCAGCACCGCGCTCCGGCAAGGTCATCGCGATTATGTTCGACAATGGCCAGCCGGTGGAATACGGCGAAGTCTTGATTGTCATCGAGTAGACGGCGCAGCCTGCAAACATAAGAGATCCCAGGAGTGCCGCCGCAAATGTTCGACAAGATTTTGATCGCCAATCGAGGAGAGATCGCGCTGCGCATCCAGCGCGCCTGCCGCGAACTCGGCATTGCGACCGTCGCCGTCCACTCGACAGCCGACGCCGACGCCATGCACGTTCGCTTGGCCGACGAGAGCGTGTGCATCGGCCCACCAGCCGCCCGCGACAGCTACCTGAATATCCCAGCGCTCGTCACCGCTTGCGAAATCACTGGCGCCGACGCGGTGCATCCGGGCTACGGCTTTCTGTCTGAGAACGCGCGCTTTGCGGAAATTCTCGAAGAGCACAAAATCACTTTTATCGGTCCAACGTCCGAGCATATCCGGATTATGGGCGACAAAATCGAGGCGAAAGTAACGGCCAAGAAACTTGGTATTCCCGTTGTCCCCGGATCGGCTGGCGCTATCACGAGCGAAACCGAAGCCCTAAAGGTTGCCAAGGAGATGGGGTTTCCCGTCCTCATTAAAGCCGCAGCCGGCGGTGGTGGGCGCGGAATGAAGGTTGCCACCAGTGCCGCCGATCTTGGCATGGCTCTCGCCACGGCCCGGTCGGAAGCCAAAGCGGCTTTCAGCGACGATGCCGTCTATATTGAGAAATATCTGCAAAAGCCGCGGCACATCGAAATTCAAGTCTTTGGCGACGGCAAGGGAAATGCTGTCCACTTAGGCGAGCGTGATTGTTCGCTGCAGCGCCGTCATCAAAAGGTTCTTGAAGAGTCACCCTCGCCAGCGCTCAACGCGGCGCAGCGCAGCAAGATCGGCGAAACCTGCGCCGACGCAATGCGCAAAATCAAATACCGCGGCGCCGGCACCGTCGAATTCCTTTACGAGGACGGCGAGTTCTTCTTCATCGAAATGAACACCCGCCTTCAGGTCGAGCATCCGGTCACCGAAATGGTCACGGGCGTCGATCTCGTCCTCGAGCAGATCAGGATCGCGTCGGGAGCACCGCTGAGCTTCACGCAAGCCGACATCGAGATGACGGGGCACGCGATCGAGTGCCGCATCTGCGCCGAGAACCCCAAAACCTTCCGTCCCTCACCTGGGCAAATCACCTATTGGCACCCCCCTGGCGGCCTCGGCGTCCGCGTCGATAGTGGCGTCTACCAAGGCTATAAAATTCCACCCTACTATGACAGCTTGATCGGCAAGTTGATCGTGACCGGCAAGACCCGGAACGACTGCTTGATGCGCTTGCGGCGTGCCCTGTCCGAATTTGTGATCGACGGCATTGAAACGACCATTCCATTGTTCCAGGAGTTAGTGAAACAGCCCGACATCGTGGATGGTGCGTACGATATTCACTGGCTCGAAAAATTTCTAGGAATGAAATAATATTGCCATCGCGCGGCCGGCCGGCGCGCATGTTGGGTACGGGTAGAACGACGCTATGGCCTCGCGCGACGATCCTATGGTCGAAATCACGCCACAGGTACTTCTGAAGGCCTATAGCTGCGGGATTTTCCCGATGGCCGAAAGCGCTGACGATCCGGCGCTCTATTGGATAGAGCCGCAGCACCGCGGCATTCTTCCTCTGACATCAGCTCATTTTAGTCGCCGTCTTTTACGCACGGTCCGAACAACGCCTCTGACGGTCCAGATCGACTCGAACTACGATGGCATCATCGACGGCTGCTCCGCTCCAAGGCCCGGCCGCACCTCGACGTGGATCAATAAACGCATTCGCAATCTCTATCGCGATTTGTTCGAACGCGGCGCGTGTCACACCGTCGAAGTTTATCGCGGCAATCGCCTAGTCGGTGGGCTGTACGGGGTTGCTCTGAAGGGCGCCTTCTTCGGTGAAAGCATGTTCTCGATTGAGCGTGACGCGTCTAAGATCGCTCTCGTACACTTGGTGGCGCGCCTTAAAGCCGGTGGTTTCATCCTTCTCGATACGCAATTCCTGACCGAACATCTTCGCCAGTTTGGTACCATTGAATTAGAGCGCGACGCATTCCAGCTCGAACTGGACAAGGCACTCGCAATTGAAGCCGATTTCGCAACTCTTCCTCTCGACGTCTCGAAAGAGCACGTAGCATCGCTCTTTGGCGCATCGCCCACTGCGATCGCGGGAAGCTCCGAGAACAACCTTTCTTGAACGCGCGATCTAACTGAACAGCAAAGATCAGGGCCGCTTCGGCAGCAAAGCCCGAGAAAAATGCTGCAAGTAAATGTGATCGTTAGCTAAATTTAGATCAACCTTATGAGGGGACCCGAGCGTTTCTCGCTCCTGGCTACAATTATTTTCTCGGCTGCGAAACTGAATTGCCGCCTGCGGACTTGAACGATTGAAGGTAGTCTATAATTGCAAGGCCATTAAGCTTGCAGCTGGGAGTTCATATGCAAAAGTTGCTAAGTCTCTTCGCCGCTGTCGTCTTAGGCGCCACGGCCCTGGTCACATCTGCACACGATGCGGAAGCACGGCGTTACCATCGCGGGCACGGAGGAGCCGCAGTAGGCGCTCTAGTCGCTGGCGCGGTCATCG
>JANOCZ010000374.1:0-8641 GCA_031412455.1 Hyphomicrobium sp.
CCGGATCGCTGGCGTCTTCGACGATCGCGACGAGCGCCGAGCGCCGCGGTCGATCGGTGGATATCTGCGATTGGGCGGCATCGAAGAACTGATTGCCATGAGCCGTCAGACGCGGCTCGATCTCATCATCGTCGCGTTACCACTTGCGGCCGAAGACCGTCTGACGGTTGTCATGCGCCGCTTATCCGTGCTGCCCGCCGATATTAAAATGCCGGCGCGCGCGACCGCGCTCAGGTTCTCTCCGCGCACGTATTCGCACGTCGGCTCCGTGGCGATGATCGATCTCTATGACAAGCCAATCGCTGATTGGGGCACGATCTCCAAGTGGCTGTTTGACCGAGTTTCCGGAACATTCGCGTTGCTTTTGCTTGCGCCGCTTATGGTGCTGGTCGCTATCGCGGTTAAGCTCGACAGCCGGGGGCCAGTGCTTTTCCGGCAGAAGCGCTATGGATTCAACAATGAGCTGATCGAGGTTTTCAAGTTCCGGTCGATGTACGCCGACAGTTGCGATGATGCCGCGGCGAAGCTCGTGACCCGCAACGATCAGCGCGTGACCCGCGTCGGTCGCATCATCCGAAAAACCAGTCTCGATGAACTGCCGCAGCTGTTCAACGTTTTGCGCGGTGACCTGTCGCTCGTTGGACCTCGCCCGCATGCGCTGCAGGCGAAAGCTGGTACGCAACTTTATGACGAAGTGGTCGATGGATACTTCGCGCGCCACAAGGTTCGGCCTGGAATAACTGGCTGGGCGCAGATCAACGGATGGCGCGGCGAAACCGATACGGAGGAAAAAATCCGCAAACGCGTTGAGCACGATCTCTACTATATCGAAAACTGGAGCGTATTTTTCGATCTCTACATCCTGTTGAAAACCCCCGCATCGCTGCTTAAAACCGAGAGCGCTTATTGATCATGGGCAGAGCACATCGGTCCTGCCGGCGCGTTACGGTTTGTTTCGCGTTTTTTGCGATCTCTTTCGCTTCAAGCAGCATAGCTCAGGCCGACGCGCTGCCGCGGGTCGCATACGAGTCCGAACGCGTGCAAGCCGCAGGTGATGACCTTGGCAAGCCGCATCGGCATCGTGTCACGGCTTTGCTTCGCAAACGGCCGATGCCAGGGCCTCAGTCCGTGACCTCTCCCCAAGTCGTGGCGATCGTCGCGCTCATCGGATCTGCCTTAGTCGCCGGCGCTCTGATTGCACAAGGAGCACCGCCTTGCCGACGTCCGCGGTTGCAGAACTCATTCGTGAATACGAGGCCATGTCAACAGCACTGACCGCCGATCCTGCGCCCGCGATTTTAATCCCGAGGCGACGGTCCGAGCCGCGCAAAAGCCCCGTGCACCGCATGGCTCTTGGCATCGTGTGATCGACAGTTGCTTCCAGCTTTCTCGTATTCACCGAGCCGGCGCCCTTCGACGCGCTGACGATGGGGCTGTTCGTGCTGTTGCCGGCGATCGGCCTGTTCTACGCCCGGCGCGGTGTGATAGCCGGCTTCGCAATTTGGCTTATCATCGCATCGTTGATGGCCATCAGCTGCTTTCTTGCTCGCGATACCGGCGAAGCGACGAAGCACTCGATCGTCTCGTTTTATCTTTACGGCGCGTGTTTTCTGTTTGCAGGATTCGTCGCGCGTAACCCACAGGTGCATGGCAAGCTTGTTCTAAACGCCTACTTTACGGCAACGATCACCGGCGCGATTTTAGGAATCGTCGGCTATCTCGACCTCTTCCCGGGAGCGTTTGACCTTTTAACGCGGTACGGCCGTGCCACTGGTACGTTTAAGGATCCGAACGTTTTTGGACCATTTCTCATTCCTGGCCTGCTGACCGGGCTGCATCTGTGGTTGGTGCGACCGCTGCGAACCGGCTTCCTGCCGCTGATTGCTGCGGCGCTGATCACGATTGCAATTCTGTTCAGCTTTTCGCGCGGCGCGTGGGCCGCGTCAGCCATCGCGCTTGCGATCTATGGTTACGTCTACCTCCATACGGCCGAGCGAAACGCTGCGCGCTTTAAACTTGCGGGCCTCGTTTTGATTGGCAGCGTCGTTCTTGGTCTCGTGCTTGCTGTCGCGTTGCAGAGTGACGGCGTCGCCCAGCTTCTCGAAGAACGAGCAACGCTTACGCAAAGCTACGATGAGGGTGTCGAAGGCCGGTTTGGAGGGCAGCAGAAGGCTTTTCAACTTGTCCAAGAGAATCCACTCGGCATTGGAGCCCAAGCGTTCACGCATTTCTACCATCATGAAGAGGCGCATAACGTCTATCTCAGCATGATGATGAATGCAGGGTGGACGGGCGGTCTTCTCTATCTCTTGTTATGCTTCGCGACGCTGGTTCTTGGTTTTCAGCATGCGTTCAAGAAAACCAAAACCCAGCATGTGTTCTTGATTTTTTACGCCGCGCTCGCTGGAAACATCCTTGAGGGCCTGCTGATCGACACCGACCATTGGCGGCATTTCTATCTGTTGATGGGGATCGTCTGGGGTCTCATGGCTGGAGACCGACGGGTCATTCGCCGGGCCCGGATCGTGCGCGATGTGCGCCCCATCCTGATGCGGCACATGTTACTGGTGCCGCCATCACGACGCGGGGGGCGGATCATGGGCCGCGCGGTGCCAAGGTTTACGCTCGTTAAGGAAAATCCAGTTTACCACCGCCGGATAAGCGCGTCGCGGCGGAGCGCGCGGATCGTCGCTGGAGCGCGCTGATGTTAGACGACGGGCGATGGCTGGCCCTGAAAACACGGCTTTTCTTGATGGTCATCGATCAATTCCGATAGCCGAATACGGTTCAAATTGACGACGAGGGTTTGATAGTGCGAAGCCATGCACCGGTCTCTCGAGGTACGTGAGGATTTTATGACTGACGCGCTAGTCAGGGCTGATTCAGGTCTGTTCCACCCAACTGCGGTGGCGCACGCCGCCGATTTTGTACTGTACTGCTGTATATTGCGGCCGCTCCAATGCTGGGAAATGTTGTAGGTCGCAGTCATGTCTCTCCGCCGCCGCATATTGGCGCTCATCGCTCTCCTGCTCGTTGCCAGCCTGATCGGCGGTGGCATCCTGACGTATTGGCAGGGCGTGCAGCGTATCGAGCTTGAAATGTCGTCGGCACTCCGCGTTGGCGATAACGCCATCCGCGACGCCGTGATGCCATTGCGCGCGGGTCCGGTCAGCGAGGGCCAACTCGAGCGCCTTGTCAGTTCCTTCGACGGCGACCGTCACCTGCGGGCAAAACTTATTTCTGCGGACGGGCGGACGCTACGTGAATCGCACGTGCTCGAACCCAGCCATCCTGCACCCCAGTGGCTCTATCGATTGCTGACGGCACCGCCGCACAGTGTCGATGTCACCCTGCCTCAATATTCTGGAAAAATCGTTCTGGCAGTCGATCCGCTCAATGAAGTCTCTGAAGTTTGGGATGATGCGAAGCTCAAGCTCGGTCTGATGGGCGGCTTTTGCATTCTCGTTCTGGCGATGATTTCGTTCACGCTCGGCCGCGCCTTAAAGCCACTGGAGGATTTCTCTCGTGCCTTGCAGCGGGTCGGCGGTGGCGACTATGCGGCGCACGTCTCCGAAACTGGACCTCAGGAGCTCGCTGCGATTTACAAGGGGTTCAATCTGATGGCCGCAAAATTAGCCGATGCGGAACACCAGAACGGCCAGCTTAACGAGCAGCTGAGCACCGTCCAGGACGAGGAGCGCGCCGAGATCGCCCGGGATCTGCATGATGAAGTCGGACCGTTCTTATTTGCCGTCGACGTCGACGCGCAAACCATCCAGCCCTTACTCGCGCGAGATGCTCGAGACGAAGTTGTCGCCAGAGCCGCGGCCATTCGGCAATCGGTCGTGCACATGCAGACCCATTTGCGTTCCATCATGAGCCGTCTGCGTCCGTCCATGCTGATCGATCTGGGCTTGGCCCACGCTGCTGACCAGCTGGCCGAATTTTGGCGAGCAAGGTATTCCAATATCGTGTTCGATATCGACTGTGCGAATGAAAGTTTTGGTATCAAACTCGATGAAGCAGCCTTCCGTATTTTGCAGGAGGGCACCAACAATGCCATACGTCACGGCAAGCCTTCGCGCATATCTCTCATGTCGCGGCGTATCGATGGGGACGTTCTGTTGGTTTCGGTCAGCGACGACGGACATGGCATCCGCGACAGTGGACACACGGGCTTTGGACTGCAGGGGATGCGCGACCGTCTCGCGCTGCTGGGCGGATGGATCAGCGTTGACACCGGACTTGACGGCCGCGGCGTCTCTTTAACGGCGAGAATTCCGATTCGAGACCCGCTCGCTGGCGGGCCTCCTGGCGCGCTTCCTGGCGGGCTTCCTGGCGGGCGTCAGCGTCACGCAGCGGATGTGCCATGAAAATTCTGATCGTCGAGGACCATGCCGTCGTTCGCGAAGGCGTCAGCCGACTGCTATCGGTGCATTTCGACGTCACCATTTTCGAGGCGCCGGGCGTTGAAGCGGGGCTGGAGCTCTATCGGCGTGAGGCGCCGTCGCTGGTGCTGCTCGATCTCAACCTAGACGGGCCGGGCGGCTTGGAAATGTTGCGGCGTCTGCTTCTCGAGGATAGCGAGGCTAAGGTCGTCATTTTCAGCATGCACCACGACCCGATCTACGCCGTCCGTGCTTTGCGTGCTGGCGCCCGCGGCTACGTTAGCAAGAGCGCACCTGTTGATGAACTTCTGGCTGCCGTCCGTTCGGTTCTCCAAGGGCAACACTATGTCGATCGCGACTTGGCTCTCAAGATTGCCACGACCCAGGACATCAATGACGATCCGTTAAAGGCGTTGTCGTTGCGCGAAGTCGAAATCTTGCGGCTTCTCGGCCAGGGCAAGAGCATGACGGCAATCTCAGAATCGCTGGGGATCGCCTACAAGACCGTCGCCAACATCTGCACCCAGATGAAAGTCAAACTCGGCGTCGATCGCACCGCCGACCTGATCCGACTCGCTGTCGAGACGCTTCGGCCTTAATCATTCGGCGCTAACTCGCGTGAGGCATGGGATGCTGCCGCTTGTCAGGGTATTGGCGGAGACGGAGGGATTCGAACCCTCGATACGCTTTAGGGCGTATGACGATTTAGCAAACCGTTGCCTTCAGCCACTCGGCCACGTCTCCGCAATTCAAATCGGTCCACCCCTATAGAGGGGCCGTCTTGCTATTGCAAGAACGGCAGCGGGCAGCGCGTACCCCTGCCCCGCCTCGCGTTTTCCGTTCCCTGCTGCTATACAGGCCGTCGTGCGAGGACGGGGCCCGATGTGAAGCTTTACTTGAAGTCAATTATCTGGACGCTTGTCGCGGCAGCGGCAATTCAGACGGGCCAGGCGGCGGAATTTTGCGTCACGTGCACCGGCCCTGAGGCAAATTACGTCTGCTCGCTCGACGGTCAGGCGACCAATTCCGGCCTCAAGCTCTATTGCATGAGTGAACTCGCCAAAGCTGGCGGGCACGCCTCGTGTTCCGTGGCACGGACGCAGAAGACGCGTTGCGAGGGCGAGACGAAGCGTCTGCCGATGCCAGCGGGTTATGAGATCGGGCCCGAGACCACACCTGCCGATGCACAATCGGGCGCAGAAACAGCGGTCGCGCCAAGTTCACCAGCGATGCCGGCTGGTGGTGAGACGACACTGCCGAAATCGAGTCACTCTGACGCGGATGCACCGCAGCGGCAAAGCGGTCCGGGGGTGGGCTCTGAGGAAAATGGCGTCGCCTCGGGGGGTGAGAACACTGCTGATCAAAGCGCCGTTCAAAAGGCCGGCAAGGCCATCGGCAAAGCGGCGCAGAAAACTTGGACGTGCCTCACGTCACTGTTTGGCGATTGCTAGCGCAAGTTACACTTTGCGATCAGTGCAGCGACTTCATCCACTCACGTGCGAGTTTCTGAGCCCGCGCGATATCAAGCTTCGTCATTTCGCTGGCCAGTTCGTGCCGGTAGCGCTTGGCTTCGTCGTTGCCACGCATGGCCGCTAGGTTGAACCATTTGTGAGCCTCGACGAGATCGACTTTGCCGTCGCGACCCGAGCAGTAGATGAGGCCTAGTTCGAATAATGCGTCCGGCTGTCCGCCTTGGGCCGCATACTCAATGGTATCACGCGTCGAAAAATCCAACCGCGCCATTTCGATCTCCGTTCAATTTCGCTTCGTCAGCAGGGGAAGCATCAGCGTTCCACGTTATCTGAGCGCTGGCCGAACCGCGGCCCCGGTTGCCGCCAACCTTGTCAGCGCGCGGATGATAATTGGTAAATTTTGCTGAGAATTGAATCTAACTAATGGCTTATGATCGTTGATAAACCGCGATAAAATGCACCCGTTCGAAACATTCGGTTCAGGGTGGCGCGTGGTCTCATTAGGCGTTAGGGTTTGAGGTAACGTAGGGGTAACCATAGGGACTAATTGTCGATCGGCTGCCGCTCAATGGTGCGTGTCGCATCATTCAGGTTGGGTTCAGGCCACGAGCATTAGGTTGCCGCTTGCTGGCCTAGTTACAGCGTAGTTTCGACACGAGATTGCCCAGTAGGCGTCACCGGCATCGTCCGCCGGCTGCGCGGGTTGGGTCTAGGGGATGTTATGAAACGCTTATTCGTGAACGCCGGTGTGTCCGTTGGTCTGGCTCTCTCGCTGCAAGCATGCATGAGACCCAACGAAGGGGCGCCCTCATATCTTGGGATGGCTATTGCCGCCGAGGAACCAACAGACCGGGTAGCCGGATCTGAGCCCAGCGCCGAGCTGCGTCATGTCACGTCGAACAAGGTGCTTGGCGCAATGGCGTTCCAGAAAACAACCGGCCGCGCGATTGATCCGGCCAGGTTACAAGGGCGTCGCTGAAGGCGACGGTGTTGGCGATATAAGCTAACCCTACGCTGCGCCGTCATGCCTGTTTGCGACGTGCCTGCCGCGTCCCGGCTGCTAGCCCACGTTGCACGGCGGGACGCCCGTCAATCCGCTCCAGCCAGCCTTTGAGCCGGGGAAACTGCTCAATATCTTGAGCGAGATCGCGCCACAGGCGCACCCACGGGAAGCAGGCGATATCGGCAATAGAATATTGATCGGCTAGATAGTCGCGATCGGCAAGGCGGCGCTCCATAACGCCAAAAAGTCGGGTCACTTCTTTGGTGTAGCGATCGATCGCGTAGGCGACAGGCTCGGGCGCATACTTGCGGAAGTGCAAGCATTGGCCGCTCATTGGGCCGAGGCCACCGACCTGCCAGAACAGCCACTGATCAATATCGGCTTTGTGGCGCTCACTGGTCGAGTAGAAGGCCTGCTCTTTGCGCCCGAGGTATTGCAGGATCGCGCCGGACTCAAAGATGGCGAGCGGTTGGCCGTCGGGGCCTTCGGGATCAACGATTGCAGGTATTCGATTGTTCGGTGAAATTTTGAGAAACGCCGGGGCGAACTGTTCACCCTGCGAAATGTCAATCAGATGTTCGTTATACGGCAGGCCCAATTCTTCCAGCATGATCGAAATTTTGAAGCCATTCGGAGTCGTCCAAAAATACAGATCAATGGCGTCTTCCTGCGGATCTTCCGACATGCAAACCCTTTTACTTTCACGGAACAAGAATAATTGAGCCGGTCGTTTTGCGCGCCTCAAGATCGAGGTGGGCTAGGCCCGCTTCACTCAGCGGGTATTGGTGATTTATCGAAATGCGAATTTTCTCGCTGGCCACCATTGAAAAAAGGTCAGCGGCGTTGGCCAGCAGATCCTGGCGAGTGGCGATATAAGCAAAAAGCGTCGGACGCGTGGCGAACAACGAGCCCTTTAGAAGCGTCAGGTCGAATGGCGGGACGGGACCGGAGGCGTTACCGAACGATACCCACAGCCCTTTCGGTTTTAGACAATCGAGCGATATCTGCACCGTATCGCGCCCGACGGAATCGTAGGCCACATCACAGCCGCGCCCGTTCGTGAGCTCGCGGACGCGGTCGACAATCTTGTCGGTGCGGCTGTTTAAGACGTGCGTGCAGCCGTTCGCTTTGGCCAACGCCATCTTCTCTGGCGAACTTGCCAAGCCAATAATCGTTGCACCCAGAGCATTTGCCCACTGACAGGCGATTAGTCCGACGCCTCCGGCTGCGGCATGCCAAAGCATCACCGTTCCGCGTCCGACTGGGTAAGTTTCGCGCAGGAGATAGCGCGCCGTCATGCCTTTCAGCATGATTGCGGCTGCGGTTTCGTAGCTGATCGCGGCGGGAAGTTTGACCATACGATCAGCCGGGGCCAAGCGCTCTTGGGCATAAGCACCGGGACAGCCGGCATAGGCGACACGGTCGCCGACAGCCAGATCGACAACGCCATCGCCGACTTCGAGGACGTCGCCGGCACCTTCGAGTCCGAGTATCGCGGGGAGGCTTGGAAGTTTGTATAATCCGGTCCGCTGATAGACATCGATGAAGTTGATGCCAATGGCGTGCTGGCGCAGTCGCACCTCGCCCGGGCCTGGTTTCCCGACGACGACGCTCAACCATTCCAGCGAATCAGCCCCGCCATGAGCTTCAATTCGTATTGCGCGTGTCATCACGAGTAGCCTTTTCAATCTCAGGTTCAGTTCAAGCGCGAATTCACATATCGATTTGGGGCGGAATTGCGAATCCGCTTAGGTTGCGGCAACAGTACCTTCGCCATT
>JANOCZ010000375.1:0-5321 GCA_031412455.1 Hyphomicrobium sp.
CGAAGACAACTCGCGCGTATCGATCCCGCCGACCGTGACTTCGGCCTTCGCATACCCTTCGGTGCCCGACGGCGTGACCCGCCAAGCATTCAGCGCCTGCGCCGCAACGCCAAGCGCGCGATCGGGCATGTTCGCCATCTCGCCAGGCGGCATGATGTGCTGCGCTAAAACCTCTGCCAACCGCGCCGGCAAAATCTCAGCTAGCACCGTATGCGCCGATGCCTTGGGGCGCGACTTCTTGCGCTCGAGCAAAAACGCCGTCGCGTCAACCTCGGGCAACAGATTGAGCGAGATCGCACCCCCACGCCGCCAGTAAGATGAGATCTGCAAAATAGCCGGCCCCGACAGCCCACGATGGGTGAACAGGATATTCTCGCGGAAGCTCTGCCGCTCGATCGATGCCACCGCCTCTACAGAAACCCCGGCGAGAAAAGTATCGAACCCGGTCGTATCACTGGAGAGGGAGATCGGCACGAGGCCCGGCTCCGTCTTCACGACCGCCAAGCCAAACTGCTTCGCGACATCATAACTGAACCCGGTCGCGCCCATTTTTGGGATCGATAGCCCGCCGGTCGCAAGCACCAATGACGGCGCTTCGAACATACCAGCCGAAGTCTCGACCCGAAATTCGCCGTCGTGAGAAATACGCCCCGGCGTCGTCGAGAGCCGCAGATCGACGCCGCCCGCTTCGCACTCAGCCAGCAACATCGCGACAATCGCCCGCGCCGAGCCATCACAGAACAATTGCCCAAGCGTTTTCTCGTGGTAGGCAATGCCGTGCCGCTCGACGAGCGCGATGAAGTCGTGCTGCGTATACCGCTTCAGCGCCGACGTGCAGAAATGCGGATTGGCCGAAATGAACCGCGACGGCGCACAATCGAGATTTGTGAAGTTGCACCGCCCGCCGCCCGAGATCAAGATCTTCGCACCGGGCTTATCGGTATACTCGAGCAGCAGCACACGCCGCCCGCGCTGCCCAGCCGTCAGCGCGCACATCAGACCCGCCGCCCCGGCACCCAGAATAATCGCGTCGTACTGTTCTGCAGCGCCGCTCATACGCTCTTTGCGGTCATCGCCACGGTTGTCGCTTCAATGAGCTGCTGCTTCTCTGCGCGCGTCAGCCGTTTGATCCGCGCCTCTTCTTTGGCAGCGGCCGAGCGTGTCTCAAAGCGCGCTTCAAAGACCAGGACCACCGGCCGCCGCGTCGCCGTATAGCGCGCCCCTTTACCCCTTACGGTCGAGAGCGCAGACAACTCCGCACCACTCAACGACCCACCGTTATGTTCGCAGATGCGCCGCGCCACGTCCGTTGCGATGCCCGTATAGAGCGTACCATCGGCACACGCGACGATATAGACCGCGTACGCCATCGCCGATCACTCCAACGTCTCGCCGCGCGTCTTTTTCTTCTCCTGATACTTAGAGACGGGCTTTGGCCCAGACGCGTCGCCCTTGCGATGCGGCTTCTTCCCAGAAGCAGTGCTACCGGCTGGAGTATGACCCGCGGCCGGACGATAATCCTTGCCGTCGCGCTTTTTCCACGCCGGCTTACCGTGGCCGGAGCCAGCGTGCTTGCGCGGCGAAAACGGCTTTGTCTCAGTGGTCTTTGGAAGAACCAGCGGCTCGCGCTTCACCGCGCCCTCGCTTGCTGGAGCATCGCCAATCGTCGGCGCTCTAACGCGCGTTATCTGTCCCTCGTTGGCTCTCATATCCCGCGCCGCGGCTTCGAATTGATCGGCCGATGTCGCGACAATCTGAAACCGCGTATCGCGATCGAAGATTTTGATCGAACCGATGTCAGCCTTGGTCACGCCGCCCGCGTTGCAGATCAGCGGCAACAGCCACTTTGGATCGGCGTTGCGCTCGCGGCCGATGTTCAACCGGAACCACACCATCTCGCGTCCATCATCGCGCACCTTGAACGGCGGCGACGATGCGGGCCCATTCTTCACCCCGCTCTTATCGAACTCTTGACGCGGTCCATCGAACTTTGACGGCGCACGCTCGCCGGCTTTTGCCCGCATCGGATGCACACTTCGTTCGCCATCACGCGGTTTGAAGTCGCGCGTCGGCCGCTCCCGCGCATCACCCTCGCGACGCACGAACCCGCGCTCTTCGCGTCGCGGCGGACCTGTATCCTCAGCGAGATCTTCCGGTGCTGGCAATTGCGCGCGCCGCATGCGGATCAGCGCCAGCGCGATCTCGTCCGCGCTCCGTGCCGACTGCAACGCTGTCACTTGCGCCTGATCGTCGTCGATCGCTGGTTCGGTAAAAATCGGATCGGCTACAAACCGCGCCGCGTCTTTCGCTCTGATTTCCTCGATCGTCGGTGCGGTAGCCCACGTCACCTTCAACCGCGCCGCAGCGACCAGCGTCTCAGCTTTCCGCCGCCGGTTGTAGGGCACGATCAGCGCGCAGATACCTTTTCGCCCGGCGCGGCCCGTCCGCCCCGACCGATGCAACAGAGTCTCGCGATCATTCGGCAGATCGGCGTGGATGACGAGCGCAAGGTCGGGCAGATCTAGCCCACGCGCTGCAACGTCGGTTGCAACCAGCACCCGCGCCCGGCCATCACGCAACGCCTGCAGCGCCGTCGTTCGCTCGTGTTGCGTCAACTCACCCGACAGGGCGACAGCTGAAAACCCGCGCTCAACCAGCCGCGCATGCAATCGCTTCACCGCTTCGCGCGTCGAACAGAAGACCAACGTGGCCCGCATTTCGTGATAGCGCAGCACGTTGACGACGGCATGCTCGACATCGTTCGGCGCGACTCGAATCGCTTGATATTCGATATCGGCGTGCTGCTCGTCACGCCGCACGGTTTCGATCCGCAACGCATCGCGTTGATATCGCCGCGCGAGCGCCTCGATATCCTTGGGCATCGTCGCCGAGAACAACAGCGACTGCCGCTCCGGCGACGCCTTGTCGAGAATGAATTCGAGATCTTCGCGAAATCCCAGATCGAGCATCTCGTCGGCTTCATCGAGCACGATCGCTTTGAGCTGGCTGAGATCGAGCCGGTTTCGCTCGAGGTGATCGCGCAATCGGCCAGGCGTGCCGACGACGATATGCGCTCCAGCACTCAGCTGCCGCGCTTCGGCCCGCGCATCCATGCCGCCAACACAGGTAATGATCCGGGCGCCCGTCTCGGCATAAAGCCAAGTCAGCTCCCGCTCGACTTGCATGGCAAGTTCACGCGTCGGCGCGATGATCAGCGCGAACGGCTCATTTGCGCGTTCGAACCGTTCCGCCTCGCCAAGCAAACGCGGCGCCATCGCCAAACCGAAAGCCACAGTCTTGCCGGACCCCGTTTGCGCCGAGACGAGCATATCGCGGCCAACAGCGCCTGCCTCGAGGACCGCAAGCTGAACCGCCGTTGGCACGATGTAGCCGCGCGAAGCGAGAGCGCGCGCCAGCGCCGGATGGGTCGTCGGGAAGGTCATGTGATGCTTTGTGTTCGGCAGATCGACGGCACGCCTTCAAGTCGTGAAGGCATCGACGGGCCTGCAATGATCGGATGCGCAATCCTAGCCTATTTTGGCCGCAAGCACAGCCGACACGCCGTCACACGGAGGATAAACCCCTCCGCTCGACCGTAACGCGCGATGAGAAGGCGCGTCCCCGTTAAATCTTGGTCGGCGCCTTGCCGAATTGATCGCTAATCTGACCTTTCGGGTCGAGCTCGAGCAGCGCCTTGTTAACCTCGTCCAGCAGCGGTGGCTCCCCGCCACCCATGCTTTCATCGGACGCCCGTTGCAGCGATCGCGCATCGAGTTCCCAACGCTTCAAGATGTCGATCCTCTGCTCCCGCGACAGCCCATCGACTTTGACCACCTCCGACGGCGTATCGAAAACATCGCTGGGCGTCATCAGCGCTGCCTCAAACTCATCAGGCGATAGGCGCGCGCCAGCGGTTTTCATGACCATCTCCCCTTATTTCGGTTGCACCGATTGGTCACCGCCCGGCTCACCCGGCGGAATGATAACCGGCATGTTGCTCCGGCCGGCATCATCAGGCGGTGGCATACGGATTTCCGGATCGATCGCCGCCGGTGGCTTGATGACGCCCTCACTCTCTTTCAGCTTTTCGCTGAGCGGAGCATTCGGGTCGATCGTCGGTGGCGGCACAGTTTCATTTTGCTTCGGCACCGTATCTGACCCAGCCGGCGGTAACGGGGGCGTTGTCTGAGCGAGCGCGCTCGTCGAAAGCAAAGCGGCCGCGCATACAGCTAAGAATAATTTCGGAATGGTCCTACTCCTTCGCAATGATGCCGCAAGCGATCCGGCCTTTGCCGCCACCGTTCTCGGGCGTATCGGTGTAGTTGTCGCCGCCCTCGTGGATCATCAGCGATCGACCGCGAACGTCTGCCAACTTGAGCTTCGGCATGTTCACGACCATGCTGATGCCAAGATCAGTCGCAGTCAGCAGCGGAAGGTCGCCCCCGTGACCTGCACCTTGCGGCCCCTTATGTGACTTGGCACCTGCTGGATCGTAATGGGGACCAGCGGCCATCGCCGCCTCCGTCTTGCCGTCCTTCATTCCCGGCGAACAATCCGGCTTCTCGTGAATGTGAAATCCGTGCGGACCCGCTGGAATGCCCGTGACATCGACTTTCAACGCCAAACCTTTGTCCGACTCGGTGATCACGACATTGCCGATCGCATCGCCGACACCCTCAGCCGATACCTTGTTGATCGGCACCTTGATCTCCGCAGCCGCGGCCATGCCCGAGAGGCAAGCACTACCAAGAGCCACCGTTAAAACCAGTATCGATGCACGAGTCATAGGGCACTCCTTGAGGGCCGGCATAAAGCCGGTGCTGGACGATATTGTCAGATAACGACCCAATAAGGCGCTTGTTCCAGGTAGTCACCCGGTGTCGCCGAACTCCGGGCAGATGAGCGTGATCGAGGAACCAAGCGGAGGAGCCGTTCGTTTTGGCGAAGCGCATGGAAGCGCGGCATGATTGACGAACGTGCCGTCATCCAAGCGACGCGCGAAGTAAAGGAGAGACGTCTGATGACCGGTGCGCCCGATCCACGAATGCCCGACCCGAAGGATCCCAATAGTCCGCCGCCGCCGGAACCGTTCAACCCGAACCCCGATTCCGATACCCCGCCGCATCGCCCAGATGTGACGCCGCTGCCGCCTGACCTGCCACCAATTCCGGAAATCGCCCCGCCGGCCGAGCCCCCCGTGCCACAGCGGCTCTGAGAATTTAGCTGGGCCGAGATAAAGATCGCAGGGAGAGAAATTGGCTGGGATGCCAGGGTTCGAACCTGGGAATGGCGGAATCAAAATCCGCTGCCTTACCACTTGG
>JANOCZ010000376.1:0-3092 GCA_031412455.1 Hyphomicrobium sp.
TCGGCCGCCGATCTACAAGGAAGTGCCCGTTGACATGGGGCCGTGCGACGGCTGGCGCCTACTGATCGCCTCTGAGCGCTCAACACCGGCCCGGCTCGTTACCGAGGCGTTCGCACTGCTGAGCAAGGCAGACGACGACAAGCTTATTGAGCTGTGGAGCCGGGCGGACTTCGCTCGGACGCGCCGTGCGATTGACGATACCTTCGTCAAGCTCGATGAAGCGGCAAGCCTCGTGGCTGACCTTTTCCGGCTCGCGAGTCCGGCCAACAAGGAGCGAATCGCGGACTGGGCAATGGAATGCAAGCTCGACTTCGAGATCAGTTTGCCGGAGGGCTATGGCTGGCCTGCGACTCCGGTACTCGATGCTCTGCGTCTGGCTAGTGCGACAGGCGAACGTGCGCGGAAAGCGGCGTAAACGTTTGGCGGGCACCTGCCCATATTGCCCGACCCGAAGTTTAGCTGCATTCTCTCGCTATGAGCAAAATCGACTATAGCCAGAAGCGCAGTATTGCTGACGAGCCGCACTGGAACACCTTTGTTGGGTCCGTTGGCGGGGAGCCCGTTTCTCCACTGATACATCGACAGGGTGTTAAAAACGCCGACTACCTATTTCGCGGCGACAGAGTAATCGCCGAGCTAAAAGTGCTGGAAACGGAGTTCGCCCATTCCCCACAAATGCTGGCCAGGGTAGATGCATTAATCGCAATGTACCGGGACATAGACCCCGACGATCCGACCAAACCTCTGCGCCGCGAATTGCTTCAGGAGTTGAAGAAGCCACTACAGCGGATCATCAACACGGCCAACCGTCAGATCAAGGAGACCAAAATCGAGTTAGGCTTGCATGATCATCGAGGCGTTCTGATCTGCGTAAACGACAACTTTCGTGGTGCACCACCAGGGCTTGTTATGGGGCTTATCGGCCACATCCAATCGGCGACCAGCTACAAATCCATCACAGCAGTCATTTACCAAACTAACCATTACGTCGAGTTGATCGAGTCGCCGTACGCAACGCTACTTTGGGCCCCGATGTATTCGGAGCACGCCGGATCGGACTTAGTCGATTTTATCAATGTTCTTGGTCGCAATTGGCGCGCCTATTCCGAAAGCATAGAAGGTCCTTACGATGTCAGCAGCGAGACGCCAAATCTGCGCCTTGACGGGGCCACGGTAGTCAGCGGCGTGCACCGAAATAGACGTTTTGAGGGCTGAGCGTTTGCACTCATCTCACCAGGACGTCGCTCCTGGCCTTCCGTTCTCATCGGCGGCTTCTAAAGGATGAGCGGACGTTGGCGCTGGCTGCTGAAGACGACCATCGCCGAGTGGCGTCACGTCTGCAAACTCTACAGACCGGCTGTCAGCGGGCTAGCAACAAAAATCCCCGCTCAGTCCGCCTCAAAGAGCCCCTCCATTCCTGTCACCGAACCCCCACAAAAAAAAGCCGCCCTCTTGCGAGGGCGGCTTGATCTCATGTGCACTTCCGGCAGGCTCGAAGTACGAGGGTCGGAAGTGCTAATTTCGAAAGCGCTTCCGGCTGGGTCGATGACCGAGAGCCGGAAGTGCGAATGTCAAATTCTTAAGCAGCCTGGATATTGCCGACGGCGATCTTGCCGCTGCGACGATCTTCCTGCGTATCGAAAAGGACCTTCTGGCCTTCCGACAAGCCGCGCATGCCAGCGCGCTCGAGAGCGGTAGCGTGGACGAACACGTCCTTGCCGCCGTCAGCCGGAGCAATGAAGCCGAAGCCTTTTTGATCGTTATAGAATTTAACTGTACCTGGTGTCATAGTCGTATGCCCTTTCAAGGCTTAGTTGCACGTTGGCTACTGGCCGCGCCGGAGCGAAACCAGAAACCGGTTCTCGAGATGGGAGGGATGCTCTCAGCGTGCGCCCAGAAATGCAAAATCAAGCAAGTAAGGCGTAGCGGCCCTGTCGTCCGGCCAAGTCGATAGGCACCCTCTAAACCGAATTTGTGTCAAGCGCAAGAAAAACTGCACCTGGCCGATCAGGATTCCGTGACACCCACGCCAACCAGGCCTGTTGCCAGCGTCTGCGCGTCTAAATCACCCCAGATTAAACACCCTGGTCGGATGCAGCGCGCCTTTGTCGAGTTCGCCGAGCGCAATCAGGCGGCCCTTGGAGGTCGCGAACGCCGGTCCAGACATCACCGGCGCATCGCGGCCGCGGATCAGGATTGCCTGCCCGCGCGCTAGGCTTGCAGCATCACTCAGCGAGACGATCAGCTCCGGCAGCGCGCCAAGGGCCATCTCAACCGGCGCCAGGAGCTGCGCGGCGGCGTCACCATCCTCGGCCTCCGCCGCTGCACGAAGCGCCTCGATTGTCACCGCGTTGCCCTCGTGAAACGGCCCGACCCGTGTTCGCCGGAGCGCAATCACATGCCCATAACAGCCAAGCAGCCGCCCCATGTCGCGCGCCAAAGCACGAACGTATGTCCCCTTGCCGCACTCGGCTTCGAACACACTTGTCGCCTCGTCCGGCATGTCGACCAACGCCAGCCGCCTGATGACGACGGTGCGCGCTTCGAGCACGACATCCTCGCCCCCGCGGGCCAAATCATAGGCGCGTTCGCCGCCGATCTTGATCGCGGAAAAAGCCGGCGGCACTTGACTGATATCACCGTGAAATTGGGGCAAGAGTGCTTCGATGGCGGCCCGCGCCGGGCGCTGATCGCTCGACGCGACGACCGAGCCTTCAGTGTCGTCGGTGTTGGTTTCAGCACCCCATCGCACCGTGAAGCGGTAAGCTTTCTCGCCATCGACCGCGAACGGCACAGTCTTCGTCGCTTCACCAAGCGCGATCGGCAAGATGCCGGTGGCCAGCGGATCGAGCGTGCCGGCATGCCCGGCCTTCTGCGCGTTGAACGCACGCCGCACCGCGCCGACCGCCTGCGTCGACGTCATTCCCAAAGGCTTGTCGAGAATGACCCAGCCATGAACCGGATTGCCTTTTTTGCGGCGTGACATGTGGTCCTTAGTAGGGAATAGGGAATAGGGAATAGGGAATAGGGATTGGAAAATGGGGACCTGCGAAAAATCTAGTCCCTAACACCTAGTCCCTAGCACCCCGTCC
>JANOCZ010000377.1:0-3096 GCA_031412455.1 Hyphomicrobium sp.
GATGCCGATCCGCCATTTGAGGTTCCACAAAACGGTAAGCCATCATGCTACGATATTGTTGTGCAAGGCACACGGCCTATGGGCAGCCCGCCACTGCCGGATGAAGGCTACGTTCGCGTTAAAACGCTCCTCAGCAAAATCAATTCTATTGTCGATCTTGCATTAGATGATATGCCTGCATTGGTCAGCGCAAATAAGCGTTGTTTGGAGGAGAGAAGGGCGGCGGACTTCAATCATTTAATTCTAAATATACTTATCGATGTGAGCACCACCGGATCCGTCCCAGATCCATCAAACTCAGGGAAATTCCGCCTTATTGGCAACAGGGTGTTTCTAATGATTTACAACTGTTCACCCAGTTGCTCCATATACAAGGCCGACGGGGCGGTAGTCGAGACGGGTGACGATAAGCTATCAATAACAGTTGGACTGTTAGATTTCTTAAAGTGGTCTTTCCTTGCAAAGATGAAACCAGACCTCAAGTAGCCCGCTTAAGCCCGCAATAAAAACGCGAGACCGTAGGGTGCATAAGCGTCGCCCTGCACGATTTATCAATTTGCCGCCGTCGCGGCGGGCGGCGTCATGCACCGTGATCTTGCTCCGGCTCCTGTTGGAAGGCGGCGCATGACGGCCCGGCGAAGCGCAGACGCCGGACCTAACCCGCCCTACGCATCACACCCCATCCCGCCACTTCAGTCCCACCCCGGCCCCAATTTAACCTCGTGCCGCCTAACGGGCTAGGCGCGGACACAAATGCTGGGCTAAATGCGCGCAAGAACGCCAATCAGCTGAGCTGACCCCGGAGCCGCACATGATCGACAATCTTTTCCTTCTCGCCGTTGCCTCTCTGGGCTGGGGATTGTCACTCTCCACGTATCGCCTGTTTGCCCGCTCGAACGGCTGGCCGATGGGCGCGCTGCACGCCGACTTGCCGGTGATCCCGGTTCTGATCGGCGTCGCCGGCTTGATCGCGGGGCTGTTGTTCGCTTCGGCGCGCGGCGCTGATGATGGCGGTTGGGTGATCATCGCCTTTGGCTTGATCTTAGCCGCCGTATGGACCGGCTTCCTTAGGGTCGGCTCGCAACTCGGGTTGTTCCTGGTTCCGGTCGCGACGTTTCTGCTTCTCCTCGGTTGGCTATCGGTGCCGCTGGGCTATTCAGAGCGCAAGTGGGCAACCGAACAGCCCGCGGAAACTTTGAAGCGTCGCGGTCTGATGCAGGACAACTTGCCAGGACCCGGCACCGTCAACACCACGACACCCTCAACAACCCCGACGCCTTCGCCCTGACGGCCAAATTCACTCCGTCGTGTTTTTGTCGCACCCAGCGGGCGAAGGGCTCGCGGGCTGATCGAATTTGTTGAACACTCGATCCAAAGCTCGCTAACCGCTTGGCTGGCCTTGCACAGCTGCGCCGATCGTCTTACTGGACCGGGTGATCGCCGGACGGTTAATGTCCCGTAGAGACTCAAATAATCGGGAAAACTCGTCCCCTCTTACTTTGGCGCTTGCAGACTTGCGCGCCCAAGCATTTTGGGCCGAGCCGTCAGATCCAAGGAGCCGCGAATGGCCGTCCGCCGCCTGAACCCCGAGCAGCCCGCTCACTTCGCCTTTACAGCGGAGAACGAGTCGTGGGCGATCGCGCAGATTGCGAACTACCCGGACGGCCGCCAAGCCGCAGCGATCATTCCGCTGTTGTGGCGCGCGCAGGAGCAAATTGGCTGGCTGCCCGAGCCCGCAATCCGCTACGTCTGCGACCGGCTCGGCATGGCCTACATTCGCGGTCTGGAAATCGCGACGTTCTACACGATGTTTCAATTGTCGCCGGTTGGCTCGATTGCTCATGTCCAGGTCTGCGGCACGACACCGTGCATGTTGCGCGGCTCAAACGCGCTGATTGAAGTTTGCCAACGGCGCATTGCGCCCGCGGCACATGAACTGAACGCCGATGCAACTTTGTCGTGGGAAGAGGTCGAGTGCCTCGGCAATTGCGCCAACGCGCCGATGGTCCAGATCGGCAAAGACACGTTCGAAGATTTGACACCTATGACGTTGGAGAATGTGATCGACGGATTTGTGCGCGGCGCGCCACCACAGCCGGGCTCGCAGATCGGCCGCGTCGCGTCGTGCCCGGAAGGTGGACAGACCTCGCTGACCGACACCTCGCTGTATGATGGATCGAGCGTCGGCGCGTGGCAGAAGCGCTTTGCGGAAACGTCGCCGCCAGCGAAACCGCCAATTGTCGAGACGACGCCACCGGCAGCACTGGCGTCGCCCGAGCACAAGGCTGAGGTTGCGAGCGGCACCAGTCCGTCGTCGCCGAAATCCTCACCGGCGCCGATTCATCCGGCAGCTTCGACGGCGATGGCCAACGCCGGTCTGATCAAAGATCTCGAAGCCCGTGGCAGCGGGAAAGCGTTGTCGATTGATGAACTTCAGCGCATGAAAGCTTCGACGGTGTTGCGCGCTTCGCAGTTCTCAAACTCAATGCCGAAAGCTGATCCACAGCCCGAGCTGTTGACGCAGCCGCGCGATGGGGCACCCGATGATCTTGGTCTGATCTGGGGCGTTGCCGAAAAGCTCGCCGACAAATTGAACGGCATGGGCATCTGGCATTTCGATCAAATCGCCAAGTGGACACCGGAAAACGTCGAATGGTTCGAAGCTCAGCTGCCGGGCTTCAAAGGCCGCATCGCGCGCGACAAATGGATCGAGCAGTGCGAGAAGCTAGCGAACGGTTGGCGTCCGGAAGGCAATGTCGGCGAACGGCCGAAGGGTTAGTGGAGCAAGCGACATGAGTGAGAGCGACATCAAGACACCCGAAATGAAAATTGGGGCCCGGCCTGCGGGCAGAATTCGCCAGACCATTTCTAATCAACGGTGGGTGCGCGCGATGCGTTTCATCATCGCGGCGATTTCCGTCTACCTGCTCTATCACATCGCGCTGCGCTTCGGCGAAGGCCGCATGAACCCGACCGACAGTTGGTTGATCGCAATGGTCGGCACGCTGGGCCTCTCAGCACTCGTCGAAGCGATTTGGCCGAACGGCAATCACGGCCTGCTGCAGTTCTGGTGTCTGACGACACTCGCCGCCGCGG
>JANOCZ010000378.1:0-2470 GCA_031412455.1 Hyphomicrobium sp.
TCCGCAAACCCAGATGCAACCGCCCGAAGACGCTTCTGGCTGGCTCACGAAACAAATCGGCGGCTCAGGCGGACGCCATATTCGCCTTGCAACCGCCTCTTCCGAAGCCAAGCCTCAACGATATTTTCAGCGCCGCCTGAAAGGCGAGCGCATTTCATTCAGCGCCGTCGTCGCTGACGGAATAGCGAGCGACGTCACGCGGCAATGGTCCTCTCCATCGCCGACTGAGCCAATGCGCTACGGGGGTTCCGTAAGCCTAATTTGGAGCGGGTCTCCACAAGAACTTACGATGCTTTACGCAGTTAGCGAATTGGCGGGGGCGTTTCGGCTTCGCGGCCTCGTTTCGTTTGATTTCATCGTGAACGGCGGTGATGTATCGCTGTTGGAAATCAACCCGCGCGCGGGCGCCAGCCTCGATGCCGTCGATACAATCGACGGCTCGCGATTCAAAGCTCATGTCATGGCGTGCCACAACGGTAAATTGCATTACGGAACGAACACCGAAAACCACGAGTCCCGCGCCGCCGCCATTCTACACGCCGATCGCGGACCCCTTACTCTAGGGAAATTCGATTGGCCCGAATGGACTGCGGATCAAGGTGCCCCCGGCACCCACGTACCGCTTCACGCACCGCTCGCAACGATCTTGGCCGAAGCCGCGACCCCAGATGCCGCAGAAGCGCTGGCCCGGGCCCGCTTGGCGGAGCTTGAAACCCTGATATACGAAACCTCGAAATCTTGAACGGAGACGCCACGATGCAACGAGCCGCCAGCCCCAGCGTATCGGCCCGCGCCGCCAAAATCGTCGATGAGATCGCAGCCAATGCCGACGCGCTGCGCGTGTCTGTATCGACCGGCAGCCTCGGCGAACGCTTGATCGACATGGGCGGCGCGGCGCTCGGCAGCCTTGAAGCTGGCCGCCTGCTGGGCGAAGTGTGCATGGGCGGCCTGGGCCGCGTCGACTTCACGACGTCATCCGGCATCGCCAATTGGCCACTCGGCGTCGTGGTCTCATCGATGAACCCCGTCATCTCCTGCCTCGGCAGCCAATACGCCGGCTGGACGATCACCGACGAGGCGAGCGGCTTCTTCGCGCTTGGCTCCGGACCCGCTCGCGCACTATCCCGCGTCGAAGAATTGTATAAGGAACTGGCTTACGTCGATCATGGCGCCAAGACAGCGCTTGTGATCGAGGGCGACAAAGCCCCGCCGCCCGCCGTCGTGACGAAAGTCGCTGACGCGTGCGGCATCGCCCCGTCGGGCTTGACGATTCTATTCGCCCCAACGTGGAGCCTCGCAGGCACCGTGCAAATCGCCGCTCGCGTCCTCGAAGTCTCGATCCACAAAGCCCACGCGCTGCACTTTGCGCTTGAAAACATTCTCGACGGCACCGGCACGTGCCCGATCGCGCCGCCGTTCCCCGATTTCGTCAAAGCCATGGGCCGCACCAACGACGGCATCATTTATGGCGGCCGCATTCACCTCTTCGTCAAAGGCTCCGACGCGCAAGCGCAGAAACTCGCCGAAGGCCTGCCGTCGTCGTCATCGAACGCCTACGGCAAACCATTCGCCGACATTTTCTCGGAAGTGAACGGCGACTTTTATAAAATCGATGCAATGCTGTTCTCACCGGCCATGGTCACGGTCTCGAACGTCGAAACCGGCAAATCCTTCCACGCCGGCAAACTCGCCCCGGAGATCGTCGATGCGAGCTTCGCCTGATAGTAGCGGCGCTCCCTCTCCCCGTTCCTACACTCAACGGGGAGAGGGTTGGGGTGAGGGGCGGCCCCTTGCTCTGATCCCGGTGGCGCCCCTCACCCAACCCCACTCCCCAAGCCAAGAGGAGGGGGCTGGGGAGAGGGAAGCTAAACCCAACGGCACCGGGCTGCACCTCGCGCTGCTGATCGAGGAAGGCCGCGGCGAGTGGCATGCGCGGCGCATCGTGCGTGCTCTGCAAGCCATGGGCGCCCGCGTCACCGTCTCCTCGCTACCGCACTGCGCGTTCGATACCGGCCTTCAAAGCGGCATCGATATTCCAGGCTTCAAAGGCGAATTGCCCGACGGCATATTCGTCCGCTCCATTTCAGCTGGCACCCTCGAGCAGATCACGTTCCGCCTTGGCCTGCTGCACGCACTACGCGAAAGCGGCGTCCGCGTGTGGAACGACGCCCGCGCGATCGAACGCTGCGTCGACAAATCCCAAACGACATTTCTGTTGCACAAGGCCGGCATCGCGACGCCCCGCACGCGCGTTTGCGAAGGCCGCACCCATGCCGAGGAATATACCGAGGGCCTCGCCCGCACACTGGTCTTAAAGCCGTTGTTTGGCAGTCAAGGCAAGGGCATCGGCCAGATCACGAATCAAACCGAACTGCCAGCGGCCGAGTCCGTTGACAGCATCTATTACATGCAGGACTTCGTCGCGCCCGCCGATGCGGTCTTTGAAGATTGGCGCGTGCTCGCAACCCGC
>JANOCZ010000379.1:0-4441 GCA_031412455.1 Hyphomicrobium sp.
CGGTCATCGCACCTTCCGGACGGCTGCCCAGGATCAAGCCGAACAGGGAGCCCCACAACCCGCCCCAGAACATGTCGCTGAAAATTTTCGGAACGGTCATTTCCGGCATGAAGGGGATCACCACCGGCTCTTTGCTCCACGACACGCGATCCCAGCCAGTCCAATAGTTGTTGAACAGCCAGCTGACGATCTCGTGGACCGTCACAGTTGCGATCGCGCCGGCGATGAAGCCGAGCACAATGGCTTTAATTACGTTCATAGTCCTCTCCCTTGAATTCAGTTCCGATTGGCCCCCGACTGGCCTCCGACTGGCCCCGCTGGCTGCGACTATTCCACGTTCGCGGACCGATTTATAGGCGATTTCGGTATCAAGACGAGGCCGACAACGCGCGTGAAATGTTAAATCTTTCAGTGCGCCTCATTTCCGCCCCAAGTTTTTTCTTTTTGTGCTGCGCTGCACCACGGGACTGAGGCTGTCGCCTCGCTCGCCGTTAGTTGTCTCGAGGGACACCGTGCAGTTTGGGGGATGCTGGCGCTCGCGGTTTCCCTGGTTCGACAATGCCCTACAGGGGCTCGCGGCCGGCTGTACCTCAGTGTACGCCCTTCTCGTCCGTCCGCGCAATCAGCAACACATCAATCTTCAAGGGGTTTACATGCGTAAACTGACTATGGTCGCTATTGCGAGTTTTTCCGCGCTTCTCGTGCCGGCTATTGCCGAGGCCAAGCAGTATCAGGGTGATGGCGCACGAGCCAAGCATCGCTCGCTGACGGGGCGTCACCGCGAGGCCGGAGGGCCAACGTCGCGCAGTTGTTTGACGGGCGCGGCGCGCGCGCTTTTGGCCAGCATTGAGAACAAGTTTGGGCGGGTCCAAATTGTCTCGACGTGCCGGCCGGGGGCCAGAATCGCCTCCTCGGGCAGACCATCCAAACATGGCTCGGGACAAGCGATCGACTTCCGCGCGCCGGGGAAAAAGAAGCAGATCGTCAAGTGGCTGATCAGCAATCACGGCGACGGCGGAACGATGACTTACTCCGACATGGATCATATTCATGTCGATGTTGGCTATCGCTTCGTCGCGCTGAATCGCCCATCAGGGCACTGATCCGGGACGATCATCGCAACACAACGGAGGGTGGGGGCTCACTCCCACTCGTCCGGCCCCGGGCTCGTGTTGCAGCTCATCTGGTCCAATAGGGCACCGCCGCACGGAGGCGCTGCCTAACGCTTCGGCTCAATGCGTATTTGCTGGGCATATCAACGATTTCCCTTCGCCACTGGGCGATCTCGAGGGCCGCCGTCAACTTGCGTTTCCTGGCCAATACAGGCATAAAGCGCCGTCGAACACGCCTTGGCTCACCCTAAGACAGTGCCTACCGCCTGCCCTAAGCGTCTCCATCGCGCGATTTGATTGTCTCCGGTCATTCAACCGGAGGACGCCTAAATGCTTTGGAGGCATGAATGTCTAACGGCACTGTCAAGTGGTTCAATGGTCAGAAGGGCTATGGCTTCATTCAGCCGGAAGAGGGCGGCACGGACGTTTTCGTGCACATCTCGGCGGTTGAACGCGCTGGCCTACAGTCGCTGCGTGAAGGCCAGAAAATCTACTTCGAAACGGAACGTGGACGCAACGGCAAGATCGCTGCCATCAACCTGCGCCCGCTTTAAGACTATCGACGGATCGCCTGACAAGCGCGGGGAGCAGACGTTCTGCTTCCCGCTTTTCATATCGACATTGTCGATGCAAAACTTCTCGACGAAATTCTCGACACGAATTCTCAACACGAATTCTCAATGCAATTTTCGGCGCAACTCGCGCATCAACGTAACGCGGCGCGCCGCACCAAGAGGACTGAATGGCTAAAGAAGAAATGCTGGAATTCGAGGGCGTGGTCGACGAAGTCCTCCCCGATGCCCGGTGCCGGGTCAAACTCGATAACGGGCACATGGTCATTGCCTACACCTCGGGCCGCATGAAGAAGAACCGCATCCGCATTCTGGCCGGCGATCGCGTCACCGTCGAGATGACGCCGTACGATCTGACCAAGGGCCGGATCAATTTCCGCCACAAGGACGTGCGTCCGGGCCAGAGCGAAGGCGGCGGTGGTGGTGGACAGCGACCAGGTGGTCCGCCGCGGCGTCCAGGCGGCAGGTAGAGGTCGTTCGCTGGCATTCCAGCTGGTGCGACTCAGTGGCGGCCGGTAACGGGCCATATCCGACGGACCGGTGAGCGGTACACGACGATCCTGGCGTGACGTTTGCGCGGAGCGGTTCGAATCGCTGTGTCTGCGATATATTCGACAGCGACACGCCGGATCAGTGTGCGGTGCGTTATACAGGTGTAGCATTCGTGCACAATTCGCCGTTCTATTAGGGATTGCGGAGCTTTAATATTGTCCTAACGCCCGCAAAGCTTATAGTTTGGCGGTGCAACATAGCAGTTAGCTGTGGCCCGGTTCACGCCGACGCCGCGCGATAAGAAAGAACAGGGCTGAGTGGCGACGAACTATTACGCTTATGAAATGGCCCACGCGATCATGTCGCCGTGGCGCTTCGGGATGCAGGCGCTGAGGCACAGCCTCGAGTCGCCGCTCAATCCCGCGAGCCAGACGACGGCCGGGCGTAATTTGATCGCTGCTTGTGAAGTGTTTGAGAATATCACGCGACGGTACGGGAAGCCCGAGTTTGCTATCAAGTCGACACGCATGTCCGGCGTCACGGTGCCGGTACGCGAAGAGGTGGTGCTGGCAAAACCATTCTGTAACCTCGTTCATTTCAGCCGCGACGAGGACGTTTCTGGAAAACGTTCCGATCCGAAGGTTCTGATCGTGGCGCCGATGTCAGGTCATTACGCGACGCTACTGCGCGGCACGGTCGAGGCCATGCTGCCCGAGCACGATGTGTTCGTCACCGATTGGACGGATGCGCGCAATGTGCCCTTAGCGATGGGCGAATTCGATTTCGACGACTTCGTTGATTACCTGATCGAGTTCATGACATTCGTCGGGCCGGATACCAATGTGATCGCCGTGTGCCAGCCAGCCGTGCCGGCCCTTGTCGCTACCGCCCTGATGGCGTCGCGCAACTCGAAGTACCAGCCGGCTTCGCTCGTGCTTATGGGTGGGCCGATCGATACGCGGCGCAATCCGACGAAGGTCAACGAACTTGCGGGTGCGCGCTCGATCAACTGGTTTGAGCAAAATGTCATCGCGACCGTGCCCTTCCCGCACGCGGGTTTCATGCGGCCGGTGTACCCAGGCTTCATGCAGCTGACTGGGTTCATGACGATGAATCTCGAACGGCACATGAATGCGCACGTCGATCTGTTCAATGATCTCGTCAAGGGCGATTGCGATAGCGTGCGCCAGCACCAGGATTTCTACGAGGAATATCTGTCGGTCATGGATCTGACGGCAGAGTTCTATTTGCAGACCGTGCGGATCGTGTTCCAGGAACATTTGCTGCCGGACCGCAAACTCATGCATCGCAATGAGTTGGTCGATTGCTCGGCTATCCGGCACACGGCTCTCATGACTGTCGAGGGTGAGCGCGACGACATCTGTGGCTTAGGGCAGACCGAGGCGGCGCACGATCTTTGCTCTTCGATCCCGGCGGATGAGAAGGTTCATTATGTGCAGCCCGGCGTCGGTCATTACGGCGTGTTCAATGGCACGCGGTGGCGGACGGAAATCCAGCCGCGGATCCGCGAGTTCATCAAGGCAATCCAATTCAAGCGACTAACTGGCGATGCAGAAACGCGCATTCAGCCGCCGTCGGTTGCTCATCATGAAGAGTTAGACGTTGCCGCGGATTGGAATTCGCCCAAGGCTAACGGTCATCTGAACGGTGCTGCGCGCAGTCATCCGCTCGCTGCTGGACATTAGACGGCTGCCAATAGCGTGAGCGCTGCGGATCGATACCGCTTGCCCCGCTTGATGCAGGCTGGCCTTAAGCTTATCTTTCGCTAGAATCTAGCTGCACCGCGCGAAGCGGACGGGTCTCAGGAGGAATACGTTGTCCAGTTTTATTGTGCGCGCGGGTGCCGTTGCAGCGGCGTTGCTCTTGATGTCCGCTATGTCCGGTCGAACAATCGCGCAGGAGGCGCCCGCGCCTGACAAACCTCCGCAAGCTGCGGCTTCGGCTGCTGCGAACACGGAAGTGAAGAAGGTCGCGTTCCTCGGCGTGCGACTGCAGAACGATAACGAGGGTCTTGACCCGACGAGCGACGCTGAGCGCGAGCGGCAGGTCAAACTTCAAGCGCTGTTCGCTAAGCTGCTCGAGGAAAAGGGCGGCTACAAATTCATCGCGCCGACGCCTGAAGTGGTCGCCAAGATCGACAAGGGGCAGTTCATCGGCGAGTGCAACGGCTGCGAAGTCGAGCTTGGGAAAGAGCTCGGCGGCGATTTGATCGCTTGGATCAGCGTGCAGAAGATCTCCAACTTG
>JANOCZ010000380.1:0-1571 GCA_031412455.1 Hyphomicrobium sp.
GAGCCGGCCGGAAGGCGCGGGGAGTTAGTCGAGATCGAGGTGGATGCCTTTGCGGCCGGCGAGGTCGAGGATGTACTGCCACGCCACGCGGCCCGAGCGTGCGCCGCGGGTGGTCGCCCATTCGAGCGCGTCGCGATGCAGTTCGGCTGAGGTTGCGTTGAGCGAGAAATGCCGGGCGTAGGTTTCGACCATCGCCAGATAGTCATCCTGGCTCGCGTTATGAAATCCCAGCCAAAGCCCAAAGCGGTCGGACAGTGACACTTTCTCTTCCGTTGCTTCAGCCGGATTAATCGCTGTCGCCTGCTCGTTCTCGACCATCTCGCGCTGCAACAGGTGGCGGAGATTGGACGTTGCGTAGAAAATCACGTTGCCCGGCCGGCCTTCGATGCCGCCTTCGAGAACCGCTTTCAAAGATTTGTAGCTCGTATCGTCTTTGTCGAATGACAGGTCGTCGCAAAAAATGATGAAGCGCAGCGGGCTTGTTTTGATCAGGTGCAGACAAGCGGGCAGGGTAGATATGTCCTCGCGATGGATCTCGACGAGTTTCAGATCTCGCGCGGCGTGCGCGATTTCTGCGTGGACCGACTTGACGAGGCTCGATTTGCCCATGCCGCGTGCGCCCCACAACAACGCGTTGTTGGCGGGCAGCCCGCTGGCAAAGCGTCGCGTGTTGTCGAGCAGGATCCCCGTGACCCGATCGATGCCTTTCAGGAGGCTCAGCGGCAGGCGGTTTACCCGGGCGATGGGCAAAAAGGAGCCGTGTGCCGCTTGCCAGACGAATGCCTGCGCGACGCTGAAATCGGGAGATGGTGGCGGCGGGGCCGACAGGCGCTCCAGGGCGTTGGCAATGCGGTTCAGCAGGCGGTTTTGGTCATCGGCGCTCATGGGCGATAAATCCGGAGTCTGAGGGTGTTTTGCCTGTGTCTAGGGGCGAGGGGGTGGGATGCCAAGCTGTGTCAGGTTGCAATGCGGCGGCTGGACACTATAGTCCGGCCGAAATCACCGGCTCGCTCCTGTGACTCGAGATCCTAGTTGAAATTCTTGGATTTTCTGGCCAAAGCGGGCGGCGTTGTCTTTTTCCTTTATCAACAGGACGCTTCCCATGTACGTCACGCCCGCATTCGCACAGGCAACCGGCCCGGCGGCCGACCCTTTCAGCAGCCTGCTTATCCCGATGCTGTTGATGCTCGCGATCTTCTATTTCTTCCTGATCCGGCCGCAGTCGCAGCGCGCTAAAGAACACAAAGAGCGCATGAACGCGGTGCGGCGCGGCGATACGGTCATCACGTCGGGAGGTATGGTCGCGCGGGTGTTGAAAGTCTCCGATACGAGCGATGAAATCGAGGTCGAGCTCGCCGACAATCTCAAGGTGCGCGTCATCAAGAGCACGTTGTTGGATGTCCGGTCGAAGAGCGAGCCGGTCAAGAGCACAACCTGATCCTATATAGATGAAACGCGGGCCGCGGGTTTGGCGGCCGCAACTCCTTGACGCATATCTCTGGTGATTGAGAACATACCGACATGCTGCACTTTTCGCGTTCGAAAATTATTGCAATCCTTTTGACCTGCCT
>JANOCZ010000381.1:0-6474 GCA_031412455.1 Hyphomicrobium sp.
TTCGGAGGAGGTTACTGTCACCGGTCCTCAGCCGATGTACGGCCGGCGCGCAATGGCGGCGTCCGCTGAGGCCGTACCGGTTGAACGCGGCTCACAACAGCTCGAGGCGCGCGTTACGGTGACGTGGAAACTGAAGTAGTCCGCTTACACCAACGACACGCGCTCGACGGGGACGTGAGCGCTCGGTGCGCCGGGCTGTAACGCCCAGTCGGCGTAGTTGCGCATCTCGCCGCTCTCGCGCACGCGTCTCAGCCGGTCAAGGTCGATCTTGGCTGAGACCCACTCGGCGGCGTTCAGGCGGCCCTCGGCGAGTACGCCCGTATCGGAGATGCCGTGTTCGGAGGGAACATAGATCCCGGCCGCACCGGCGTTGAAGTCGACCGCCGGCGACCACGGCGCATCGCCGACGGTCGGGCTTTGCACGGTCGCAATCGTGTTCTCGAGCGCGCGTGCCATCGCGCCGGTGCGGACGCGATGAAAGCCCGACACGCGCTCGGTGCATGACGGCACGAGGACAACGTCGGCGCCGGCTTCGGCCATTGCCCGCACGAGCAGCGGAAATTCGCTGTCGTAGCAAATGGCGATGCCGAACGTGCCGATGCGGGTTTCAAACACGCGCACCGGTCCGCCGGCCTCAATGCCCCAGTCGCGTTCGAACGGCGTCATCACGAGCTTTTCCTGTACGCCTGCGCGGCCGTCGGGGGTGACGAGTTGGGCGGCGTTGACGAATTTTTCGTCGGCGTTGAGTGCCGGCCCTGAGCCGACGAGAATGTGGACGTTGTGGCGGCGCGCGAGATCGGCATGCAAGGCCACGCGGCTGTCGGCCAATTCGGCCACCTTGCGCAAAGTGATTGCGAGGTCGGCGTAGACTTCCGGGCCGAAACACGCCGCCTGCTCGATCGCGGCGTACTCGGGGAAGACGAGGAGTTCAGCGCCGGTCGCCGCGCCCGACTTGACCCACACCGCGATCTTGTCTTCCCACTCGGCGAGCGACTTGGGCTGACCGATCGGATACTGGGCGCTCGCGATGTGGACAGAGTGCGGTTTGGTCATCAGAGCTGCTTCATCCAGAATTGCATCTGGTGGGAGGTTTCACCGGGTTGGTCGATATCTTGCCAAGCGTATTTGGCGATGAGACCTGGAACCGGCGCATAACCGCGTTTGGTCCAGAAGGGATCAAGTGGTGCGTAATCGGCAGGCTTCAACGGATGGTCATCGGGCCGGACGACGCGGCAGAAGGTTGAGTGCGTGAAGCCGCCCAGCTTGCGGGCTTGCGCCTCGCGTCCATCGAAGAACGCGTGACCCAAGCCATAGCCGCGGTGGCTTTTGAGCAGCACGCTCTCACCGCAATAGAAGATCTTCGACAGATCATAACCGGCGTCTCGAAACGGTTCGCCGAATTCATCGGCATGCTCGATCATCGGCGCGGCGGTTGATGCGCCCACCATGTCGGCGCCATCATAGGCGGCTATGACGACGGCACCGGGCGCTGCTGCAAATTTGGCGAGGTAATTCTGCTCGTATTCGAGCGAGCCCTCATAAAGATAGGGCCAATCGCGAAATACGATCATCCGCAATCGTGCGAGGTCCGGCAGGAGGTCGTGGATGGCCGGTCCCTCGACCGACTTCACGTCGAGCTGTTTCGCTTTCGCTGTCATGCGCGCTCCAGCCGTTCTCAACCGGCGACTTGCGTGATCCAATCCGTCAGATTGTAATACGTCGTCACACGCGCGATCTTTCCATCGCGGATGGCAAAGAATGTGCCGGCCGGGAGAACGTACTTCTGGCCTTGAGCTGGCGGCAATCCATCTTCGGAATTTTTATAGACGCCGTGGACGTTGAATTCCGCCGACGCGCGGGTCGCGTCCTTGGACACCATGACCACGATGTCCTTTAGTTGTTCGGAGTAGTTGTGATCCATGCGGGCATTGAAGGCGCGGAACCGCTCCTTGCCCTCGCGGCGCTCGCCCTGGTTGACGTCATGGATCACGTCGTCGGTCAAAAACTCAAGCATGGCGTCGGTCTGCCCGGCGTTGAAGGCCGCATAATAATCGCGGATCAGCTGCGCGGTGCGTGCGCGGGCTTGAGATTCGGGCGTCGTGTCGGCCATAGCAGGGGCTCCATGAATTGGGTGCGAGCCGTGGTCTAGCAGCTTGCGGAAGACTTTCAATTGCTGGCGGAGAACAATCTTAGGTTGCGGTGTGCAATCCCATGCACCCCATTGATTGTACACGAAGATTCGCTGTCAGATCGCGACCAGCGCGCTATAGTTGGCACTCAGATTCGCGAGAGTTGAGATGGCTGAACTCAAATCCATACACTGCGGTTCGATAGAGCCGTCGAGCGCTGGATTCGCCGAGCAGAACGTTCAGTTTGAGCGCCAAACACCTGACGATGAGCGCTTCGCGCAAAGCGTCGCGTTGATGCAGAGTTTCAGTCTGATCGAAGATGCTGGCGCCCGCCAACGGCTGATTGAGATTGCGCGCGGAATGGCCAACGAATAAATCGCCGGTGCGTGGCGCTCAGTTTGCCAGTTCGCGCCGCAAGCGATATCCACGGCCCGCTTTTTCAAACGTATCAGGGATCTCCGGATGGCGAAGTTGCCCTCCGCTGTCGTCGGGAAGCAGGTTCTGTTCGGACACGTACGCCACGTAGGTGTTGTCGGCGTTCTCGGCGTACAGGTGATAGAAGGGCTGATCTTTAGCCGGGCGGATCTCTTCTGGAATCGCCAGCCACCACTCTTCGGTGTTCTCAAATTCGGGATCGACATCGAAAATCAGCCCGCGAAAAGCGAACATGCGGTGCCGCACCACTTGGCCAATCGCGAATTTGGTGTGCTTGATCTGCGGCATGGGTACTGAGTGTAATCGCGCGCGGGACCGCTGCCTAGAACACCAAAACCACAGCCGCAGATCTTTTATCGGAAAAGTTACAATCCAAACTCCGCTGCCCGCTGCGGATCTTTAGTAGCGACGAGCCGGGCTAGATCGACGATGACCTTGGCTTGTTTCCATGTCGCGTCATCCTGCATTTTGCCATCTAGCATCACGGCGCCGGTGCCGTCTGGCATGGCCTCTAGGATGCGTTTGGCGAAGCGCACTTCGTTGACGTCGGGTGAGAACACGCGTTTGGCAATATCGATTTGCGTTGGATGCAGCGACCACGCACCGAGACATCCCTGAAGATAAGCGTTGCGGAATTGGGCCTCGCAGGCGGCCGCATCAGAGAAATCGCCGAACGGTCCGTAAAACGGTTTCAGGCCGTAGGCGAGGCACGCGTCGACCATTTTGCCGACGGTGTAGTGCCATAGGTCCTGCTGATAGAAATTGCGCACGGCGCTCGCGTCAGGTCCTGGATCGGCGAGCACGCCGTAGTCTGGATGACCGCCACCGACGCGGGTCGTCTTCATGCCGCGCGATGCGGCGAGATCGGCCGGGCCCAGGCTCATGCCATGCATACGCGGTGATGCGGCTGCGATCGCCTCAACGTTGTTGACGCCTTCTGCGGTTTCCAAAATGGCGTGAATGAGGATCGGCTTCTTCACCTGGTGGCGCGCTTCGAGCTGGGCCAAAAGCTGATCGAGGTAATGGATGTCCCACGGTCCTTCGACCTTTGGCAACATAATCACGTCGAGCTTGTTGCCGACTGCCGAGACGATTTCGGTGACATCGTCGAGCACCCAAGGCGAGTTCAAACAATTGATGCGCGTCCACACGCCGGTGCCGCCGAAATCGGTATCGCGCACCATTTGCACGAAGCCTTTTCGCGCGTTTTCTTTTTGATCAAGCGGCACGGCGTCTTCAAGATTGCCGAGCACGACGTCTACCTGCGTCGCGATCTCCTTGATCTTGGCGCGGATCTTGTCGTTGTGTGGCGGCACGAAATGGATCATGCGCTCAAGTTTGACTGGCGTTGCGCGAAACGGTTCAGGAGCGCCGATGGCAAGCGGAGCGAAGTGTTTGGCTGGCGTGCGTGTGAAGGCCATGTCGGATTGTCCTCGCGCTTTGTTTTCAGATTGAAATCACGAGCGATTGCTCTGTTTTTGCGGTGCCGTTGAGCGGCATTGAACCTGTGGCCTCACAAAAGCCGATTGCCCACTTTGACGCGGGGATTGTCCGACTGGAAACCAATTCGTCTGTGCTCGCGTTGTTTTCCCAGTAACGCAAATTGGATGAGGCTGATACGATCTCATAAGGACTATGCCGATGCTGGAAATCGCTGCTGCCGTTTGCCTGATCGCAACTCCGGCCAAATGCCAAGACCTGAAGCTGACGTTTGAAGCAGACGCTGCATCGGTCACACCGCAACAATGCATGAGCTATGGTCAGATCGAGTTGGCCAAGTGGGCCGTCGACCACCCGACATGGCGGATTGCAAAGTGGTCGTGCCGCGAAGCTGGACAAGTCGCAAATCTATAGCCGGCTTCTGCGGCGTTCGACTTAACGCCGCAACATTCCCTTCGTGTCCGTTCCTAACTCCAACGCCGGTTCGACCACATCCACTGCTCCGGCGTCTCGCGTACCCACTCTTCGAATTGACGCGTGATTGCCGCGGTTGCCCATTTCACATCGTCGGAGTGATTTGCAGTCCGGGGTACGCGCAGCTCTTTCAGCTCAATTTCAAACCGGCTATCGCCGCCGATCCGCGTGCAGCGCGACATCCAGATCCGCGCACCGGTGCGCCTCGCAATCATTGCCGGGATCGTCACGGTTGGCGCATCTTTTCCAAAGAATGGAACGGGCAGGCCAGTGCGGTCGTAGAGATCGCAGACGAGGCCGAGCCGGCCACCTTGCCGGACGTAGTCCATGATCGCGCGCGCGGTCTTTTGGCTTTCGCCGTGATCGCCCTCGACGTTGCCGCGTCCAAAAAGGCCGCCGGGGTAGAGATCCTTGCGCTGCTGGCGCAAGAAGCGATCGACGTAGGGATTGTTGACCGAGCGATAGACGGCAGCTGGCGTCGCGCCGGCCAGCGTCAGCGGCCAGACCGCCAGTTCCCAATTGCCCATATGCAGCGACGCACCGACTACCGGACCAAGTTTGCCGGCGTATCTGTCAAATATGTCTTGGTTCTTGATGGTGATCCGCTCAGGTCGCTTGATCAGTTCGTCGATCCGCATCGTCTCGGCCATGACCCGACCAAGATTTTCCCAATGCGATAATGCGATCGACAGTCGCTCCTCGTCGGTTTTTTCCGGAAAGGCGATAGCTAGATTTGCCAAGGCGCGGCGGTGCCGCTTCGGGTTGATGATCGGCGCTAGCCGCCGCCAAAACCACGCCGAGGATCGCGTTGCGAGTGAGAGCGGGACCACGCGCACCGTGCCGACCACGAACCGGAGCAGCACATACTCTATTCTGAATTGGAGATCGCGGAGAAGCGTCGGAGGCCGAGGCGTCATTTAGGGTGGTCGTTTCCAAAAAAATGAGATTGTTGCAACGCGCTCGGGGGAACAGCGCATGTCTTTAAGCGGCACTTGCGCATTGCGCCATAGCCGCGTCAAGGCGAGGGCATCAGAGGGGCCGCGCTAGAGTGGCTGCATCAGTTTGGGGATCGATTGTACCGGCCCCATGCCTTCGCGCATGAGGTGATGACGTAGGGGACCAATAGTGCTCAACGCGAACAAACCAGCGCCGCGCATCCAGTGAACGGTGGAAAAGGTTGAAAGCAGAGAGCGATTTAGCAGATCAACCGTCCAAGCGCGCGACGTGACATCGGGTTTTCGCGCGGCGTCGTATTTGGCCAGCGTCGCATCATCACCAAAATCCTCGCCGCGACCGCGCGCCTCCGCGGCTATTTCCGCCAGCATCGCGGCATCCCTGAAACTCAGATTGAGCCCTTGAGCGCCGATCGGTGGAATGACATGGGCTGCCTCGCCAATCAGTGCGACGCGGTTGCGCCCAAGCTGGTCTGCCGTCTGTCCCGAAAGTGGGAATAGTCCGCGCGGCGTCGTGGGAGCAATTGTGCCCAGCAATCCACCGAGCTGGCGTGACAGTTCATCTGCGAATTCCGCATCAACGAGGGCCACAATGCGAGCTGCCTCTGGCGGCGTCTCGACCCAGACAACGCTGGCGGTTTTTCCGGGGCCGGGCACAAGGGTTAGCGGCCCGGAACGCTTATGAAATTCGGTGGAGATCCGCTTGTGCGATCGGGAATGCGATATTCCGCAGACGATAGCGGCTTGATCATACTGCCAGCGCCGGACGGCAATGCCAGCGGCGGTTCGTGCCGGTGACATGCGCCCGTCAGCTGCGGCGACAAGCCGGCATTCGATCTGCTGGCCATCCTCGGTGATCAAACGGACCCCATCTGAGGCGAATTCGAACGTCGCCACAGACGCTACAACTCGGGTTAGGCGCGTGGCCGCCAATCGTTCTAGAGAGACCGTCAGCGCAGTGTTGGGGACGTTATACCCGAACGCGGGTTGCCCGATCTCGCGGGCCTGAAATAGCACCTCCGGTGCGCGGACGAGTGCTCCGG
>JANOCZ010000382.1:0-5121 GCA_031412455.1 Hyphomicrobium sp.
TCCGATGCGCCCCTTGTGCCCGCACCGGCGGGCGAGGTCAACGCCTAAGCTTTAAGCCTCGAGGTCAGCACGCCTCAGAAAATCTCCGAGATCTGAAGCGTGTCTCGGAAAATCTCGAACGGCGGCATCAGGCAGCGAAAATCCTGCCGCCACCGCCGCAAAACACCCCGCCCGCACTGTGAGATCGCGCACTTCGAAATCATAGGTTTCACCGTCGCGTTCGCCAGTCTCGGGGCTCGGCGACCGGGCCGCACCGACGACGCCCGCCTCAGTCAAAATTCGCCCGATGCCGAGGCCCGTCGCTTTAGCGATTGCCTCTAATCGCACCCAAGCCTGCAAAAGACGCGCGTCAGCAGCATCAGGAAGCGGCTGCCCGGGCGCAAGGAGCAAGGCCGCATGTTCGATCCGCTGCCGTCGCTCAGCTGTGATCAACAGCGCGCGCTCCATCTCGACATCAATCCCGATGGGGCCGCGCCGCGTTAGTGCACACATCGCGATCGCACCCGTGTGCGAGAAACTGAAATGCAGATCGGGCGCGGTTCGGCGCGCATCACGCGGCAAGCGTGGCCGCCCGCCAGCTTCCAGCTCGAATGGTATGCCGCGATGTGCCTCGCCCGCCCATCTCTCGATCGACAGCCGTACGGCAATGTGCCCGGCACGCCAAAAGCGCGCCGCGTCCTGGTCGCGTACCGCCATCTCCTCATATCGGGCGCGCTGATCGGCGGCTAACCTTGGCACCGAACACTCGACCGCTTCGAGATATTCGAGCGACGCTGCAAGATCGATGAACCAGACTTCGAGGTCGCGCGTCACCGGCAATGTATCGGGCGCGCGCCCCATCACGAACGCGCGGCCCTCGCCGGTAAGGCCGCTTCCGACGCCGAGATCGGCGTATGCGATGCGAGCAGCTTGCGGCAATGCTCGAGCTCGGCAATGGCCGCAGCGATGATTGCCTTCGACGATGCCGCAACCGGCTTTGGCTTACTCGTCGCCCCCGCAGCCGTCCTCGGCCCGCTGACCTCATCGGCGTTGATGGCGCCATGCCCAGCATCCGCTGCGACCGCCGGCGCGGCTGTCGTTGTGATCGCGCCAGACCCCGCAGCCGCGATCAGCGACTGAACAGCATCGACGGATGGCTTGCCGCCGCGTCCGCGCGCTTTTGCTCCGCGCTTTCCTGATGCGACAGCCGCCACGCTGGCCGCCGCCGCGGCTTTGACTTGATCAACGCCCTGCTCACGCAGAATCTTTTGCACGCCCTTGATCGTGTAGCCCTCGGCGTGCAGCAAATAACGAATGCCGCGCAACAGCTCCATGTCCTCGGGGCGATAGTAGCGCCGCCCACCGCCGCGCTTCATCGGCCTGATGTGCGGAAACTTTCCCTCCCAAAAACGCAACACGTGTTTGGGCACGTCGAGTTCCTCGGCGACCTCACCGATCGTCCGGAATGCTTCTGCTGATTTGCTCATTTAGAAACCTTGTCCTCTGAATCAGAGGCCCCGACTTTTACCTGAAAAAGCGGTTAAACGCTACGCGGTTTGCTATGCCCTTTGTTGATGCGATCTTTCATGATGTTCGATGGGCGGAACACAAGAACGCGCCGCGGCGTGATCGGCACTTCTTTACCGGTCTTGGGATTGCGTCCGACGCGCTGACCCTTTTGGCGGATCCCAAACGATCCAAACGACGACAACTTGACCGCGTCGCCGTCAGCGAGACTGCCGGAGATTTCATCAAGCACGAGTTCGACCAGATCTTGGCTCTCGTTGCGCGGCAGCCCGACCTTATCGACCACGGCCTCCGCAAGATCGGCACGCGTCAACGTTTTGCTCGACATCTATAGCCTCCCCAGCAACCACATTGCCCAAGAGATAGCTGCGCCCTTCCGCTTGGTCAACGCACAAGACCCACAAGCGCCTGAAACTGCAACAGTTTTCGTTATTGCGGTGCACAATGACCGCAGCGACGCGAACCCCCCGTGTTGTCGCCACTACCAGCGCGCGAGCACGGCACCCCAGGTAAACCCGCCGCCCATCGCTTCCATGAGGATCAAGCTGCCCTCTTTGACGCGGTGATTTTCGAAGGCCTGATTGAGCGCGAGCGGGATTGACGCCGCCGATGTGTTGCCGTGCCGGTCGAGCGTCATGACGATTTTTTCGGGCGCGACATTGAGTTTCTTCGCAATGCCATCGAGAATCCGCTTGTTGGCTTGATGCGGAATGAACAGATCGACTTCGTCGGCGGAATACCCGGTCTCGACCAGTGTCTCCTCGATGACGCCGGAGATTTTTTGCACCGCGTGCCGAAACACTTCGCGCCCATTCATGCGCAAGTGTCCGACCGTCTTCGTCGAGCCCGGTCCGCCATCGACGTAGAGCAGATCTTCAAAGCGGCCATCGGAGCGGATGCGCGTCGCGAGGATGCCCCGGTCGTCACGCTGGCCGCGCTGTTGATGCGCTTCAAGCACGACCGCCCCCGCACCGTCGCCAAACAGCACGCATGTGCTGCGGTCGCTCCAATCGAGGATGCGCGAAAATGTTTCGGCGCCGATCACGAGCGCGCGTTTCGACTGCCCCGCCTTGATGAAGTTGTCGGCAATCGTCAATGCATAGATGAAGCCCGAGCAAACGGCCTGGACGTCGAACGCAGCACCCTTCGTGACGCCGAGCATTGATTGAATGCGCACCGCAGTTGCGGGAAACGTTCGATCGGGCGTCGCTGTCGCGCAAATGACGAGATCGATATCGATGGGATCGATGCCCGCGCGGATTAACGCTTGCTTGGCAGCGGCGGCACCCAGCGTCGATGTCAATTCGCTGTCGTCGGCGATATGGCGCTGTTTGATACCGGAGCGTTCTTGGATCCACGCATCCGACGTCTCTAGCTGCAGCGCGAGTTCATCGTTGCTGACGACTCGTTTGGGCAAATGAGCCCCGACACCTCGAATGATCGAACGAACGACTGCCACGCGCAACCTCTCCGGCTATTTTGCCAAACTCGATGATCCCGGCAGATCATCACCCATCGTCTCACCTCCGCGTGCGGCGACCGTCGCGGCAGCGAGTGTGCGATGGAAACTCTCGATATCGGCGGTCAACCGCGCGACGAGGCCATTGTCCGCCATCTCATAGGCAAGATCGACGGCGCTCGCAAATCCGTAGGCGTCAGTCCCCCCGTGACTTTTGACGGCAATCCCGTTGAGACCGAGAAACGTGCCGCCGTTGACGCGCCGCGGATCCATTTTTTCTTTGAGTACTTTAAACCCGCCACGCGCCAAAAGCGCACCTAATTTCGTGATCGGCGAGCTGGTCATGGCACCTTTGAGGTAGGCGCCGATCTGCCGCGCGGTGCCTTCCGCCGTCTTGAGCGCGATATTCCCGGCAAAACCTTCGACGACCACGACATCGACGGCACCTTGGCCGATCTGGTCGCCTTCGACGAAGCCTTTGTACTCGAGCGGCAGCTCCGTTGTCTTGAGCACCGCGTGCGCGGCCCGGACGTCCTCGTTGCCTTTGACGTCCTCGGTGCCGACATTGAGCAAACCAACCGAGGGCCGCTCGATATGAAAGATAGCCCGTGCCATGGCCGCGCCCATCATGGCGAAGTCTTCGAGTTGCGAAGCCGTGGCACCGATATTCGCTCCGACGTCGAGCACGATGCACTCCGAAGTAATCGTCGGCCACAAGGCTGCAATCGCCGGCCGCTCGATTCCTGCGATCGGCCGCAACACGAGTTTGGCGATCGCCATCAACGCGCCGGTGTTGCCAGCCGAGACGGCGGCATGAGCCTCACCGGCTTTGACGGCTTCGAGCGGCAACCACATGCTGGAACCCTTGCCGCGCCGCAAGGCCTGACTGGGTTTCTCATCCATGGCGATAACGTGGCTGGTGTGTACGACGCGCGATCTGGCCGCCAAATTGCTCTGGCTCGTCAACTCCGCGTTGATCTGAGCCTCATCACCGTAGAAGATGAAACTGAGATGCGGGTGACGCTGCAGCGACAGCGCCGCGCCGGCCACGACGACGCTCGGGCCGTGGTCGCCCCCCATCGCGTCGAGAGCAATCGTCTTTGGGCTCGCCATGCCGACGTCGGCCCTTCAAAAAATGAGTTGTGCGCGCCGCAGCGCGAGGGATTGGCCAGGAACCTTATTAGGCTCCGGAAACCGGCTGGACCATAGCCTTTTGAAAGTCGCAAACAAGGCGAAAAGCCCGTTTTTGCACGGCTGCGGCCTCGCTGCCGCCGCAGGTTGCCCAACGTGCCCAGTCACGGTCTGTCCTTGAGCTTCGCTAGAGCCGCAAATGGGCTCGTTTTCTCAAGATTTGCCGCCTCATCGACCCACTTGAACTCGGCGTCAGCTTTACGCGGGTAAGGATCGAGATTTGCAGATATTGTCTCAGCCACGATCCGGCCGACCGGAATGACGCCATCCTCGAGCGGCACGACATCGCGCTCGCCCAGAATACCTTTTTCCTCGCCCCCCTCCGGTTCAGCCACGTTGGGCCAGAACTCGACATCGAACGGCTCATCGAGTCGTGACGGCACCGGTTCGAGTGACACGACACACGCTTGTTCGCCGACCGCTGCCACGCGACCTGAGAGCCGGTAGGCACCGCCCGCCAATCGGTCGATGCGATACGTCGCTGTGACGTGACTGAGCGTGAGCATACCGAGCGCTTCGGCAAATTGCCCGAGCGCTTCAGCCGTCGCTTTGCGCTCGCGGCCCAATCCGCCGTTTGGAATTTCAACGACCGGATGCGACCAGTCGGGCAACGAGTCGGGCAACGGCAACGATGTCATCGGCGGTCTCCGAAACTAGCTAAAATTTGCGAACGGCAAATCCATGCCATTGATCTGGTCATCGCGCGCCGCCGTCATGAGATCATGCGATCGCCGCACGTAACGCGCCAGGGCTTGCACAAAATTGTCATCCGCTTCCGCGTTCAGCACTATCTCACGGATTGCATCGCAAAGCGGATCGGATTCCGACCCATCGCTATCGCTCGGTCCTAACGCCAAAGCAGCCCGATAAATACCTGCCCGCTCGTAGAACACGGCCGCCGCTTGCTTGACACGTTTGGCGACCGTCAAATCGCCGACCCCCATTTCGCGCATGCAGTCGTCCAT